>NZ_JAEPRP010000020.1:13721-61704 GCF_016652895.1 Ensifer sp. SSB1 | reverse complement strand
TTGCGAGCCGTCCCCGCGGATTTCGCGTTCGGCGCTGAAGTGTCCGCGTCAAAGCAGGACCGCTCAAAACGCGAAATTCTTGCAAACTGCAAGTCAAACGGCCGCCGGTAACGGCGGCCGTTTCTTTGTCGGCAAGGTACTTACCGTGAAACGCCAGAGGTTTATGTCGACAAATGCGGCAATTATAACTATCACTAATGTTACTGCCATTTCACATGGCACCTCATGAAATTCCAATGACGATCATGAAGAAGACATTCGAAGTTTCAGATAGGCTGTTCGAGCTCTACCACCGGGTACACCGGCTGGTGAACGAATCGATGACCGAAGAAGGCGTGTCGCTGGCACGCAGCAAATTCCTCTTTTTTCTCAGCAAGCTCGGCCCCTGCCGCTCGACCGATATCGCCTGTGCGCTGAATTTCGCGCCGCGCACGGTCACCGAGGCCATCGATGGCCTGGAACGTGACCGCCTGGTCATGCGCAAGCCCGACCCCGAGGACCGGCGCGCCAAGATCGTCTCGATTACCGAAACGGGCCGCATCGTGCTCGAAGCCGCCGAGCATCCGCGCAAGCAGTTGCTCGAAGAGATCTTCTCGGCGCTCGACGACGAAGAACTCGACGCGCTCTACGACATCGTCGGCAAGCTGGTCGACAAGACGGACGATATCCGCAAGCGCAAGGACGAAGAGGAAGCGGCGCAGGTCGCCGTCGCCCGCTAATAGCGGCTCCTTCTACCAGATCGCGCAATGCCGAAATAGAAAGAGGCCGGGACATCATGTCCCGGCCTCTTCCGTTCTTCTCCAGGCGATAACGCTTACATCGCGTTGATGGCGCCAATGGAGAAGAACAGGGTCTCGCCGGAGGAGTCGTCGACACCGTCGTTGTCGGTGACGACGTAGCCGTTGCCGGCGGCATCGACGGTGAAGCCTTCGACCTTGTCGACGACATAGCCGTTCAGCGCCTTCAGCTCCGGAATGAGGTCACGAACCTCTTCCTTCTTGACCACAGGCAGATCGCCACCGAGTGCTGCCGGCTTCAGTTCCGTCAGCGCGACGCGGTAGATCTTCTTGAGCTTGGCGGCTTGGCCGATCAGGTTGTCGCGCTCGATGATGTAGACGTAGTCGCCATGGACGGAAATTTCCGACAGGCCAACCCAGCCTTCACCGGCCTTTTCCAGCGGGTAGCGCACGGCGCCCCATTCTTCGCTCTTCGGGTTAAAGGAAACGAGTTTGACGAAGCCCTTCTCGTCGTCCTTCCATTCGCGCTGAACGGCCATCCACAGCGTCTGGTCATCGCCTTCGCCAACAACCGTGATGCCTTCGAAGCCGAAGCGGGTTTCGCCCGCACGCAGGGCCTCCGGCAGGGCGATTTCCTTCTTGATCTCGCCCTTCTTGTTCACGTGGAAGATCGCGTGGCTGTAGAGCTTGTCGGAATTGCCTTCGGATGCGAGCCAGAAGCCCCCTTCCCCGTCATTGGCGATGCCTTCGATGTCGAGCTTCTGAGCCGGCGCACCGTCACGGGTGATGGCGAGCGCTTCGGTGATCAGCGCCGGCTTCTGCGTGGCGTCGATCGTGAAGATCGTCGGCTGCGACGAGTAGACCGAATCGTTGACGGCGCGCAGGAAGCCCGGCTTGTCCGCGACGGCCGCGAGACCGGAAAGTGCGCCGAAGCCGATCGGCAGGCCGTCCTTCTCGGCGGAGCGGATCTGCGGATAGGCAGCCTCGCCTTCACCGCGCTCGTAGATCATGACGTGCGAACGCGCGCCGCCGTCCTCACCGAGATCGAGTTCGTTGGCGGTCGCAAGCAGGTTGCGCGACGGGATCGCAACAGCGCCCTCCGGCGAGATGCCTGATGGCAGGAGCTGCAGCAGCTCAGGCTCCGCACCGGTGTCCTTGTAAACGCCGACGACCGAAGCACGTTCGGCGAGCAGGAAGAACAGGTTGTCGTCGCCGAACTTCGCCGCTTCCAGACCTTCGGGCTCGACACCCTTGGCCGACGAGCGCTTTTCCGGGTAGTGACCGATCGCGGCAACAGCATGCTCGAAGCTGGCGCCCGATTCGTAGAGAACCTTGCCAGTCGTATCGAAGATCGTGAAGCCTCGCGAACCACCTTCGTAGTCGCCTTCGTTGGCAATGACGATCCGGTTGTCGTCAAGCCACTTCACGGCATCGGGCTCGCGCTTGCGACCCGGCTGCTCGTCCTTGAAAGCGATCGCCCCGTTGCGCTTGGTGTCGATGTTCTTGAGGTCGACCGTACCGGCGGAGAAATGCGTCTTCACCGTCGCGGTCTTGCCGTCGATGATGATGATATGGTTGTTTTCCTGCAGCGTGAGCGCAATCTCGTCCTTGCCATTGAAAGCGACGAATTCCGGCTCCGGATCCTCGCCGGCGATTTCGGCAAGACCGGTCAACGTCACGCGCTTCAGCGAGCCACAATCGGCCACACCGTCCTTCAGCGACAGGATCACCAGGTCGCCGGCCGGCATCTGTGGGATCTTGCCGTCGTTCAGTTCCTCGTCGCGCTCGTTTTCGATGGCGACGGCCGCAAGCGTACGGTCCTTGTTGACGGCGACCGAATCCGGCTGACCACCGAGATCGCAGGTGCTCTCCACCTTCTTCGATGCCAGATCGACGATAGCCAGGAGACCGGAAGGCTTGACGAAGCTTTCGCGCGTGTTGACTGCAACGAGCGCCTTACCGCCGGCAACGGTAACGGAGGTCGGCTCACCGTCGAAAGAAATCGTGCCGGCGGCCTTCGGCGCCTTGGCATCGGTGATGTCGATCAGGCCGATGCGCTTGCCTGGGCTGTCTGAGTAGATCAGCGTATTGCCGTCTTCGCTGGCCGTGATGATCTCGGCGGACGTCGGCGCCTTGCGCGCGTCACCTTCCGGAAGATTGTCAGCGACAGCAAAGGACGCAATGCGGTTGAAGACGGGCTCGGCCGCCGCGGGAAAAGCCGCGGAAGCGAGAAGGACGGCGGCAAGCGCCGTCACGCGCGATCTAATGGTCATGAAATCCCCCATGGACACTTCTAAAAAACAAGGGGTTTCTGCGCGATGGGGATGACATCCGAATGACAGCCGAACGGTTTTGCACCATTCAGGCGCCCGCGGTCTCCCGCTCGCGCCGGATCTCGTTGCGCATGATGAAAAGCGACGCGCCGAGGATCAGGATCGCGCCGAACCAGAGATAGCCCGTCGGCGCATAACCAAAGACCAGCCGGCGAAGACATTGAGCGGCAGCTTCAAATCATCGAAGGGCTGCACATAGGCAGCGTCGGCAACCGTATAGGCGAGCGTCAGCAAGTACTGCGCGAAAACGGTCATCACCCCGGCCAGCAGGAGAAGGCCGAGCGCAGCGCCATCCGGCACCGCGAAACCGGCTGTGAATGCAATGGCGCCATTGATCGGGGTCAGAAGGACAAGCAGCCAGATGGTGATGGTTTCGGGACGCTCGCTGCCCGTTAGACTCTTGGTGATGAGCGACGAGGCGCCCCAGAGCAGCGCGGAGAGGATCGGCAGAAGTGCTGCCCAAGTGAAGCTGTCCGACCAGGGCTGGAGAATGATCATCGCGCCAGCAAAACCGACCGCCGTTGCGGTCCAGCGCGCCGGCCCGACGCGTTCGCCGAGGAACAGGCGGGCACCGAGGATGATGAAGAAGGGCGAGGTCATGACCAGAGCAATCGCTTGCCAGATCGGCACATGGGCAAGGCCGGAGACCCAGGCTCCGACACCGAAGGCGGCAAGCGCCACACGCACCACGTGACGCCAGGGGTAATCGGTGCGCATCGCCGAAAGCCCGACGCGGCGCAGGAACGGCAAAGAAAAGAGGAAGGCGAAGGCGTATTGCCAGAAGGCGGTGGCGGCAGCGGGGAAGCCGAGCTTCATCGTCAGCCATTGGGTGACGACATTGAGGCCGGCAAAGGCAATACCGGCCAGCACCATGAAGCCGGCTCCGGCCATGGCGCGCGAGGAGGAGAAGCCGAGGGAAGTCTGATTCATGTCATGCATCCTGAACACTGGACAAACACAAATCAGGACGCATGAGCGCACGGCACGACGCCAGACAGCCTCTGCCCTTCGTGCCGACGACCATTCTCTTTCATCCGGACTGTGACCGTCGGCTCCGGAATTGCACCGGATCTGCTGACCCCTTCCCCGTTGCGGGGAAAGGCGCTCGCGGGCTTGGGCCAACCATCGTGCGACAGCGACCTTTGCGCGTCTTGAAGGACGCGCGGCGCTGTGGTGCCCTTACCGCCGGTGGGGACTTTCACCCCGCCCTGAGCATGGGCAAGCCGTAGAGCAAATGGCGGGAGGCCGCAAGGGCCGCCCCCGAAATGCGAAAGGGTCCGGCTTTCGCCGAACCCTCGAATACCTGGACTGCCGGCCTCGTGTCCGGCCGCCAAGCAAATCTGATCAGCCGTTGACGGCGTCCTTCAGGCCCTTGCCGGCCGTGAACTTCGGCACGTTACGAGCCGGAATGTCAACTTCCGCACCCGTGGACGGGTTGCGGCCCTTCGAGGCTTCGCGGCGCGAAACCGAGAAGTTGCCAAAGCCGACCAGGCGAATGTCGCCGCCGTTCTTCAGCTCGCCCTGGATGGTCTCGAAAACTGCATCAACTGCAGAAGATGCGTCGGTCTTGGAAAGTCCGGCCTTCTCAGCAACGGCAGACACGAGCTCATTTTTGTTCATGTTTCCACCCCTTTCAGATTGGTTCGAAACGACTGTGTTTTAAGCCGCGGCGGCTTGCGCATCGCCCGCGTCTTGCCTTTCCCAATTGCGCCTAATCCCTTGGAATGCAAGGCTTGCAGCGTGCTTTTACAACAAAAAAGACCGGCCAGAGGCCGGTCTTCCCAATTTTTCTGCAAAATGGGCGCCGCGTGAGGTCGCTGCGCCCATTCACTGGCACTTTTTAGTGGGCGATCGAAGAGCCCGCTTCGTCCTGCGAATCAACCGCTGCGACGGTTGCCGGCTCGTTTGCCGGGTCCCATTCGATCGGTTCCGGCATGCGCACCAGAGCGTGTTCAAGCACTTCGCCCATCCGCGAAACCGGGATGATTTCGAGCGCGTTCTTCACGTTGTCCGGGATCTCGGCGAGATCCTTGGCGTTCTCCTCAGGGATGAGCACCTTCTTGATGCCACCCCGGAGAGCCGCCAGGAGCTTCTCCTTGAGACCGCCGATCGGCAGTACGCGGCCGCGCAGCGTGATCTCGCCGGTCATCGCGACATCCTTGGAGATCGGGATACCGGTCATGATCGACACGATCGTGGTTGCCATGGCGACACCGGCCGACGGACCATCCTTCGGCGTCGCACCTTCCGGTACGTGCACGTGAATGTCACGCTTGTCGAACAGCGGCGGTTCAATGCCGAAGTCGATTGCACGCGAACGGACATAGGAGGCCGCCGCGGAAATCGATTCCTTCATCACGTCGCGCAGGTTACCGGTGACGGTCATGCGACCCTTGCCGGGCATCATTACGCCTTCGATCGTCAGCAGCTCGCCGCCGACCTCGGTCCATGCGAGACCGGTGACAACACCGACCTGATCGTCACGTTCGGCTTCGCCGTGGCGGAAGCGCGGAACGCCCAGATAGTCGTTGATGTTGGCAGCGGTCACTTCGACCGTCTTGGCCTTGCCCTTGATGATCTCGGTCACGGCCTTGCGGGCGAGCTTCATCAACTCGCGTTCGAAGTTACGCACACCGGCTTCGCGCGTGTAGGTCTGGATGACCGCCATCAACGCACCGTCGGTGACCGAGAACTCCTTCGGCTGCAGCGCGTGGTCGCGGATCGCCTTCGGCAGCAGATGCCGCTTGGCGATCTCCAGCTTTTCCTCTTCGGTGTAGCCGGCGATGCGGATCACTTCCATGCGGTCCATCAACGGCGCCGGAATGTTCAGCGTGTTGGCCGTGGTGATGAACATCACGTTGGACAGGTCATATTCGACTTCCAGGTAGTGGTCCATGAACGTCGAGTTCTGTTCCGGATCCAGCACCTCAAGCAGCGCCGACGACGGATCGCCGCGGAAGTCCTGACCCATCTTGTCGATTTCGTCGAGCAGGAACAGCGGGTTGGACCGCTTCGCCTTCTTCATCGACTGAACGACCTTGCCCGGCATGGAGCCGATATAGGTGCGGCGGTGGCCACGGATCTCGGCTTCGTCACGAACGCCGCCGAGCGCCATGCGCACATATTCGCGGCCGGTCGCCTTGGCGATCGACTTGGCGAGCGAGGTCTTGCCGACGCCCGGAGGGCCGACGAGGCACAGGATCGGGCCCTTGATCTTGGTCGAACGCGCCTGCACGGCGAGATACTCGACGATGCGTTCCTTGACCTTGTCGAGGCCGAAGTGATCAACGTTGAGCACTTCCTCGGCATGGTTCAGGTCAGTCTTGATCTTCGACTTCTTGCCCCAGGGCAGCCCGAGCAGCCAATCCAGGTAGTTGCGAACGACGGTCGCTTCCGCCGACATCGGGCTCATCTTGCGCAGCTTCTTCAGCTCCGCGTCAGCCTTTTCGCGCGCTTCCTTGGAAAGCTTCGTCTTGGCGATGCGCTCCTCGATCTCGGCCATCTCGTCGCGGCCATCTTCGCCGTCGCCGAGTTCCTTCTGGATCGCCTTCATCTGTTCGTTGAGGTAGTACTCGCGCTGGGTCTTCTCCATCTGGCGCTTGACGCGCGAGCGGATGCGCTTTTCGACCTGCAGGACGGAAATCTCACCTTCCATGAAGCCGAGCGCCTTTTCCAGACGCATCTTCACGCTGGTGGTTTCCAGCATTTCCTGCTTCTCGACGATCTTGATCGAAAGGTGCGAAGCAACCGTATCGGCGAGCTTCGAATAGTCCTCGATCTGGCTGGCGACGCCGACGACCTCGGGAGAAATCTTCTTGTTGAGCTTTACGTAGCTTTCGAACTCGGAGACGACCGAGCGGCTAAGCGCCTCGATCTCCACCGGATCTTCTTCCGGCTCGCCGAGCGTATGCGCCGACGCCTCGTAGAATTCCTCGCGCGGCGTGTAGCCGTCGATCTTGGCGCGCGCACGGCCTTCCACCAGCACCTTGACGGTGCCGTCGGGCAGCTTCAGCAATTGCAGGACATTGGCGACGGTGCCGACTTCATAGATCGCGGAAGGTTCCGGATCGTCGTCGGTGGCATTGATCTGGGTGGCAAGCATGATCTGCTTGTCGGTGCCCATGACTTCCTCAAGCGCGCGGATCGACTTTTCACGGCCGACGAAGAGCGGCACGATCATGTGCGGGAAGACTACGATGTCGCGGAGCGGCAGGACCGGGTAGGTCGCGCTTTCAGTCGCCGGTGACGTTTTGTTCGTCATGTCATTTCCTTTCCGTCCCGATTTCGGGCCCGTTCCCGGGAGCCCCGCAGGCACTCCCGGTTGTCATATTTTCCACATGAAAGTGGAGTGCCACCGCGTCCATTTCAAGGCTGACGCGACACCCACCAACCGTGGCCGGGTCCTTCTGACTACGCATCATTTCTGTTGCGGGCCTTGCGACGGAGAACGAGGCTCAAGGACGCGCAACGATAAAGGTCCTTCATTGAATCGTCACATCATTGCGTTGTTTGAGACACTTTAGCAACAATCGAATTGTGAAATCTGCGCTGCGGCGGCTTTGTCTCAACAGCTAAGTGGGCGAACATGAAAAAGCCCGCACAAGGCGGGCTTCTCAAACGATATTTCGGCGCTATCAGGCCGAAACGTTGGTCTTTTCGTCCGACCGCTCGGAGTAGATGTAGAGCGGCCGCGCCGCACCCTTGACCACCTCGTCGGAGATGACCACTTCGCGCACGCCCTCGAGCGTCGGCAGCTCGAACATCGTATCGAGCAGGATCTTTTCCATGATCGAACGGAGGCCGCGAGCACCGGTCTTGCGCACGATTGCCCGGCGGGCGATCTCGCGCAGCGCGTCCTCGTGGAAGGTAAGCTCCACGTCTTCCATCTCGAACAGGCGCTGGTACTGTTTGACGAGCGCGTTCTTCGGCTCCGAGAGGATCTGGATCAGCGCGTCCTCGTCGAGGTCTTCCAGCGTCGCAAGAACCGGCAGACGGCCGATGAATTCCGGGATCAGGCCGAACTTGACCAGATCTTCCGGCTCCAGTTCACGCAGCACTTCGCCAACGCGACGGTCTTCCGGCGCGCGAACCGTGGCGCCGAAGCCGATCGAGGTCTTCTCGCCGCGGGCGGAGATGATCTTGTCGAGGCCGGCGAAAGCGCCACCGCAAATGAAGAGGATATTGGTGGTGTCGACCTGCAGGAATTCCTGCTGCGGATGTTTGCGGCCACCCTGTGGCGGCACGGATGCGACCGTGCCTTCCATGATCTTCAGCAGTGCCTGCTGAACGCCCTCGCCCGAAACGTCGCGGGTTATCGACGGGTTGTCCGACTTGCGCGAAATCTTGTCGACTTCGTCGATGTAGACGATGCCGCGCTGCGCGCGCTCGACGTTGTAGTCGGCAGCCTGCAGCAGCTTCAGGATGATGTTCTCGACATCCTCACCGACATAACCGGCTTCGGTCAGCGTCGTGGCATCGGCCATGGTGAACGGCACGTCGATGATGCGGGCGAGCGTCTGGGCGAGATAGGTCTTGCCGCAGCCGGTCGGGCCGACGAGCATGATGTTGGATTTCGCCAACTCGACGTCGCTGCCCTTGGCCGCATGCGCCAGGCGCTTGTAGTGGTTGTGCACGGCGACCGAGAGGATGCGCTTGGCCTGCTGCTGGCCGATGACGTATTCGTCGAGGACCTTGATGATTTCCTGAGGGGTCGGAACGCCATCGCGGGACTTGACCATCGAGGTCTTGTTCTCTTCGCGAATGATGTCCATGCACAGTTCGACGCATTCATCGCAGATGAAGACGGTCGGTCCGGCAATCAGCTTACGGACTTCGTGCTGGCTTTTGCCGCAGAACGAACAATAAAGCGTATTCTTCGAGTCACCGCCGTTGCTTCCGCTGACCTTGCTCATTTCCACTTCCTTCCAGCACGCCGGACACCTCAAGAGAAGCATCGCGGACCACTCAATTCGCCCTGTAGCCTATCCTCACGCAGGGCTTCCGGGAGTACTTACCGCACCAGGGCGACATGCCCGATGCGGCTGCAACGACTCTCCCAACTCATCCGAACACTATGCCCTCAGAATCCAACATAGCATTAACGGTCCATATTAACGGCTTTACCCTGACGATAAAGCCCTTGAGCCATTACAATTGTGTCACAATTACATCTATCGCGACACAAAAGCGCGTTATCAGGCCTGCTCCGCGCCTTCGATCTCTTCGCGCGAGGTCAGCACCTTGTCGACGATTCCCCACTCGAGAGCCTCGTCCGCGCTCATGAAATGGTCGCGATCGAGCGTCTGCTCGACTTCCTCGTAGGTGCGACCGCAATGCTTGACGTAGACCTCGTTGAGGCGACGCTTCATCTTGAGAATGTCGCGGGCGTGGCGCTCGATATCGGAGGCCTGGCCCTGGAAACCGCCCGAGGGCTGGTGAACCATGACGCGCGCATTCGGCGTGGCAAAGCGCATATCCTTGTGGCCGGCCGCCAGGAGCAGCGAGCCCATCGAGGCTGCCTGGCCGACGCAGAGCGTCGAGACAGCAGGCTTGATGAACTGCATCGTGTCGTAGATCGCCATGCCGGACGTGACGACGCCGCCTGGAGAATTGATGTAGAGCGCGATTTCCTTCTTCGGGTTTTCCGCCTCAAGGAAAAGCAGCTGGGCGCATACGAGCGTCGCCATCTGATCTTCGACCGGACCGGTTACGAAGATGATGCGCTCCTTCAGAAGGCGCGAAAAGATATCGTAGGAACGTTCACCGCGGTTGGTCTGTTCAACAACCATCGGCACCAGTGCCAGGGCGGTATCAACGGGATTTCTCATATCGAACCTTCATCAATCGGGCTCGCAAAACCTTTGCGAACCGGGAATCACGGGATTTGCCTTCTGTCCCTACATAGAGTGTCAACACCCTTCACTTCAAGTCGCGAAGCTTCGATAACCTTAATCGAAGCCCCGCATTACTGCGAAGTTCGGCGCTCCTCCACACATGGTTGTCAATAGCGCCATTTTTCGCCGATATGCGCAGCGCAAGCCGCCGCGACCGAGCATTTCACACAGGGTTCGACGACGTCGGTAAACGAACGGCAAATCCTGTGCCCGCACCGCCGCTTTCCTAGAGCTGGGACTCGATCGGCAGAATACGGATCAGGTTGGCAATCATGCGCCTGGCAAGGCTGGCATCCGGCTCGCGCCGCAACAGCCGCTCGGAGCCTTCGGCGCGATCACGCCAGACAAGCCGTGAACCGTCCAGGCCCAGCCGATAGCTGATCGAGGGCGAGGTCTCCTCCTCGAACATATCGGCGAGCTCGCCGGCGAGTGCAGCGTCCGCGAACACGACGCCCATTTCCGTGTTGAGCGACGCGGACCGCGGGTCGAAGTTCATGGAGCCGACGAAACCATGACGACCATCGACAACGAAGGCCTTGCTGTGCAGGCTCGCATTGCGGGCACCAAACAGCGACATGCGGTGTCCCTCGGCAACGTCCCCCTGCTCCTTCAGCTCGAAGAGCTCCACGCCGGCGCGCACGAGCTTGCGGCGATATTTGATATAGCCGCCGTGAACGGCTGCCACGTCGGTCGCGGCAAGGGAGTTGGTCAGCACCGACACCCGCGCGCCGCGCGCGGCAAGGGAGACAAGCTCCCTGGTGCCGGCGACGCCGGGGATAAAATAGGGCGAAATGATCCTGAGGTCTCTCACCGCCGCCTCGATCAACGGGAAGAGTTCGCGCAGCAACCAATTCTGGCGCCGCTGCATCAGGGCCTTTTCCGGTGGGTCGGATGCCAGACGGATCTCCGAACTCCAGTGAAGCTGCCGTGTGCCGTGGTAGATATCGGCTTGCTGGACTGCCCCATCGACACGCTCGAGATAGAACCGGCCCGCAGGCGTCCGGGCAAGCGCGTCGACGGCCTCGCGGAGCGCCGGCAAATATTGCTTGCGTGGCGTGCGCAGCGCCGCAATCGGGAGGACCGAGGCGCTGTTCCAATAGCGGTCGAACATCGCGGATGCCTGTTCCAGTACCGGCCCTACCATCCAGACATCGAGGTCACGGAAGTTGGAGAGTTCGGCGGCATCGAAGTAGGCGTCACCGATGTTGCGGCCACCGGCAATCGCGACGCGGCCATCGGCCACCCACAGCTTGTTGTGCATGCGGCGAGTGGCGCTGAAGGCGCGGATCGCCATTTCGAAGCCGCGGCGAAAACGGTCGGTGCGCGCCCGGCTCGGGTTGAACAGCCGCACGTCGTTATTGGGGTGGGCGTCGAGCGCTATGCACATGCGATCGTGAATGCCGGCGTTGATGTCATCGAGCAACAAGCGGACACGCACGCCTCTGTCGGCCGCCGCCAGAATCTCGCGGGCCAGCAGAAGACCGGTCAGATCACCCTTCCAATAATAGTACTGCAGATCGAGGCTGCGGCCGGCGCGCCGGGCCGCATGCGCGCGCACGACCAGAGCCTCGATGTTGTCGGAGACGAGCGCCACGCCATTTGCGCCCACATGCGCGGCAAGAAGCGGCGTGATGTGCCGGTCGAGGTCCGTACCTGCCTCAGCCACGGGAAGCGCCGTTGACGGCGGGCCGTGCGGGCGCCGGCCGAACCGGCCGTAGATGTAGAGGATGGCCGCAACGACGACACCGACGATGGCGGCGACGGTGATCAGAGCGGAGGACAACATCGAAAGCTCGCCCCGTCGTCAGACCTGCCCCGCGCGACCGGCTTCGACGCGCTTGCCGTCTCGATTGTCCTGCTGGGCGGTCTTCAAGGCGATCGACGCCTTGACCGGCAGATGGTCCGAGGCGATCCGCGCGAGCGGTGAATCATGCACGGCGACCGAGGTTACCAGATTGTGCGGGTTGCCAAGCACGCGATCGAGCGGCAGCAGCGGAAAGCGCGACGGAAAGCTCGCGACCGTGGCATGCGAAGGATCGAAAACGGGGCTCAGGAAGGACAGCGACGACCGCCGGCCCATGCGCCACTCGTTGAGATCGCCGATTAGCAGCGTCGGCCGCCCGTTCGCATCGGCTGCCGCCTCGAGGATCGCCTCGGCCTGCTGAGCGCGGGAATGCCTGAGAAGACCGAGATGGGCGGCGATGATGCGCAAGGGGCCAACCTTCAGGTCGAGATCGACGACGAGCGCGCCACGCGGCTCGACGCCCGGAAGCTTCAGTTGACGGACATCGGAGACGGCGCCCTCGCGCAGCAACAATACATTGCCGTGCCAGCCATGCCCCTTGGCGGAAAAACCGGAGATCGGCACTGAGACGAGATGGGCCTCGCGCCGGAGATGTTCGAGATCGAGAAGACCGGCGCGCTCACCGAACCGCTGATCCGCCTCCTGAAGCGCAACGATATCGGCACCCAGTTCGCCGATCACGTTGGCGGTCCGCCCGGGATCGAAGCGGCCATCGGTACCGACACATTTGTGGATGTTGTAGGAGGCGATGACTATATCCCCGCGGCTCACCGCAGCTTCGCGATGAACGACCGTGGGGCGCCGCTTGCGGATCGCTGCGACGATCCCCGCCGATAGACTGGACTGGTTTTTTGCCATGCCGCTCCCTGCCTGCTGCCCGCATCATTGCGCAAATAGGTCACCGGGCGCCACTGAAAAAGGGTCAGGGACGGAAGTTGTTTCGCAACTGCGTTGTCGCGTCGAATGGCTGGAAGCCGGTCCTGCAGGAGCAGCGCCGGTGTCCATTGTCGCCAACCTCACTCAGTCAGCCGGCCCTGCGAACAGGATCAGATTTCCGTCCGGATCAAGCACGATGAAGGTGCGGGCGCCCCAGGGTTCCGTCCGCAAAGGCTGGTGAAAACACACACCAGCCGCCTGATAGGCCAGGAACAATTGCTTGATGTCATTGGCGGTTTCGAGCGTGATGGCCGCCGATAGCAGGTCTTCGCGCTCGCGAATGTCGCCGACGAAAACCGGCTCGCAGACCAGCCGTAGAGCGAGCCTGGCATTGTCTCGAACGACCTGCCCATAGAAGGGCGGCTCGCCGTAGACGAAATCGACGGTAAAGCCGAGCTTCTCCGTGTAGAAAGCGCATGAGGCCTTGATATCGGCGACAAACAGCTGTGCGGCGATCGATTGCAGCAGCGGCTGCGATGTGGTGGGAGTTGAGTGTGTGGTCATTGTCAGGGCTCCTGATTTGAGCGCCTGCCAACTGTCGAATCCCGATTGGCGCGCAATCAACTCCTGCGCGTCGGCGAGCTTGAACTCCGACTTGAGAATGGCGTCGTCATCAAGGCCACGGAAACGCGGCAAAGCAGCCCTGATCTCGGCGGCGACCGGATGGTACCGTTCGCGATGCCATTTGAGATACTGCTTCGCCTGCTTCTTCAGGTTTTCAAGGTTTGGCATGGGCGCAACTACGGTGTGTCTTCCGTAGGCGGGCATTGCCCTTTCAGCCTCTTGCCGATGCGCCCTACGCAGCGCCACGAGATTGACCGCCATCGCCGGCACTGTCAACGCCGTCCCGGAGTGAGCGGAGGGATATCGGCACTTGCCGGCCGAACGCCGGTTCCCGTAGAAATAGGCGTCGATCCAAACCTGGGAAGAGCCCGTTGCATGCCTGCCATTACCATTGACGGCGCCCAAAGGCGCGTTTCCATCGACGCGTGCGATCCCGCCTTCTACCGTGAGCCCCTCACCGCCTATGCCGAGATCCACGCGCACTGCCCGGCCTTCTTCTGGGAAGAGCGGCAGCAATGGTATTTCGCAGGTTATGACCAGGTGAACGCGCTGCTCCGCGACCGACGTTTCGGCCGGCAGATCCTGCATGTGGCGACGCGCGAAGAAGTGGGCCTCCCAGCACCGAAGCCACATCTCAAGGATTTCGACGCCCTTGAGGCGCATTCGCTTTTAGAGCTCGAGCCGCCGGCACACACGCGGCTGCGTACGCTCGTCAACCGGGCCTTCGTCTCGCGGCAGATCGAGCAGTTGAGACCGGATATCGAGCGGCTGTCGCATGCCCTGATCGACAGCTTTGCAAGCGACGGTCACGTCGAATTGCTGAAGACCTTTGCGGAAGCGCTTCCCGTGACGATCATCGCCCGCATGCTCGGCATTCCCGTCGAGGCGGCGCCCGACCTTCTCGACTGGTCGCACCGCATGGTCAAAATGTATGTCTTCGACCCGAGCTACGAAACCGAGCTCGACGCCAACCAGGCTTCCGCCGACTTTGCCGATTATCTCCGAAAGATCATCGCAGAGAAACGCCGCAACCCCGCCGACGACCTGCTGACGCACATGATCACCTCCGAAAAGGATGGCGAGCGGTTGTCGGATGCGGAACTGGTCTCGACCACCGCCCTCCTCCTCAATGCCGGCCACGAAGCGACTGTTCATCAAATCGGCAATGCCGTCAGGACCATTCTGCAATCGGAACTTTCCGTCGAGGGTCTGTTTGCCACGGAAGCGGCAACGGCGCTGGCGATCGAGGAGTGCCTGCGCTTTGCGGCACCTCTGCACATTTTCCAGCGCTATGCCCTGTCGGACATGGTGCTCGATGATGGCATCACGCTGCGAAAAGGGGACAAGATCGGCTTGCTGCTCGGAGCGGCGAACGTGGATCCGAAGAAATTCACGGACCCGAATGTGTTCCGGCCGACGCGCGACGAAGGCGCAAATGTCTCCTTCGGGGCCGGCCTGCATTTCTGCATCGGGGCGCCACTCGCACGGCTGGAGCTCAATCTCTCGCTGCCGATCCTGTTTCGGCGACTGCCGAATATGCGGCTGAAGAACGAGCCCGAGGTGAAGGACGCGTTCCATTTCCACGGCCTGGAGCGCCTTGACCTTGTCTGGTGAGCAGCACCGGAGACCGTCCGGCCGCCGGTGTCTGGTTGCTTAGAGGCGGATGACGTAATCCTTGCGGGTTGTCTCCACCACCTCCCAGGTGCCTTGGAAGCCGGGGCGCAGGATCATGCTATCGCCGGCACGAAGATGCGCCGCCTCGCCACCATCCTGCGTGACGATCGAATAGCCGGAGATGATGTGGAAGTATTCCCACTCCTCGTAGACGATCCGCCATTTTCCGGGCGTCGATTCCCAGACCCCGGCATAGAGGCCACCATCGGCCTCCTCCAGGTTCCAGGTCCGGAACTGCGGTGCCCCGAAAATCAGCCGCTCGGCTGCCGGCGTACCGGTTTCCGCCTCGACGGAAGACAGATCGAACTTCTGCATATTCGTCATCTTGGCACCTTTACGGCGAGGGCTGCCCCCTCCGCCTGCGCGCGGTCTACGATCATCGTTCACCTTTCACGGCACTGCCGTTGAAATCAAACGATTTGTCATTTGGCCGCTTCCGGATCACTCAGATTGGCCATGAAATCCTTGTACAGAGACCAAGCCGGCTCGTAGCTATATGTAATCTCAATCGGATAGGCAGCGTATTGCGCCAGCCTCTGATTGAGCAGCACCATCCAGGCGTCAAAGTCCTTGACATACCAGTGCCACTCCTTGCGCCCGTTCCCGGTAACCACCAGCATTAGGCGGCTCGTGTCGCTTGCATCCAACGGTTCCAGAGCATCTTCGAAGGCGATTTGTGCGTCGTTGGTTTCCGCATCCGGCATCCCGTTGGCATGAGACTTGTAGCGCCAAAGGATCGCTACTCGGGTTGCAAGGTCCGCCTCCTTTACGCCGGCAGGCACTCTGCCTAGACCTCGAAAGATCAGAGGCTTGCCGTCCTCTTGGCCGGTCGCGGTAAAATAGCGGTCTTGGGCAAGAGCGATCATCGACGAGCTTCCATACAGAACGGCGCAGGCGAGATATTTCGTGAGTTGACGCATGGGCGACCGGAAAGCGTCCGCCGAAGCGGACGCAGCCATGAAAAGAAGGGTCGTCGTCAACGAACGACGACTGGCGAGACGCCTATCAAAGTTTTGCCAGCGACTGCTCGAGATCGGCGATAATGTCGGAGACATCCTCGATGCCGACCGAGAGGCGCACCACGTCAGGACCGGCGCCGGCCGCCACCTGCTGCTCGGGTGTCAGCTGGCGATGGGTCGTCGAGGCCGGATGAATGACGAGCGAGCGGGTGTCGCCGATATTGGCGAGATGCGAGAACATTTCCAGCCCCTCGACGAAGCGCTTGCCGGCCTCGTAGCCACCCTTGAGGCCGAACGTGAAGACGGCACCGGCGCCCTTCGGCGAATAGCGCTGCTGCAGCGCGTGGTTGGGGTCGTCCTCAAGCCCGGCATAGTTCACCCACGAAATCTTGTCGTGTGTATTCAGCCACTTGGCGACCGCAAGTGCGTTGTCGCAATGGCGCTGCATGCGCAACGGCAGGGTCTCGGAACCGGTCACCAGCATGAAGGCATTGAAGGGCGAGATCGCCGGTCCGAAGTCGCGCAGGCCGAGAACGCGTGCGGCAATGGCGAAGGCGATGTTGCCGAAGGTCTGGTGCAGCACGACGCCGGCATATTCCGGACGCGGTTCCGACAGCATCGGATACTTGCCCGATTTCGACCAGTCAAAGGTGCCACCATCGACAATGACGCCGCCCATGGAATTGCCATGGCCGCCGATGAACTTGGTCAGCGAGTGCACGACGATGTCGGCGCCATGCTCAAGCGGCCGCAACAGGTAGGGCGTCGCCATCGTGTTGTCGACGATCAGCGGCAGCTCGTGCTTGCGGGCAACCTCGGCGATCGCCGCGATATCGACGAAGGTGCCGCCGGGATTGGCGAGGCTCTCGATAAAGATCGCCTTGGTGCGCCGATCGATCTTCGCCTCGAAGGAAGTCGGATCGCTTGGATCGGCCCAGCGAACCTGCCAGTCGAAGGACTTGAAGGCGTGGCCGAACTGGTTGACCGAGCCGCCATAGAGCCGGTTGGCAGCAACGAAATTGTCGCCCGGGCTCATGATCGTGTGGAAGACGAGAAGCTGTGCGGCGTGACCTGAGGCAACAGCGAGTGCCGCGGTGCCGCCTTCGAGCGCCGCGATGCGTTCTTCGAGAACCGCCTGCGTCGGGTTCATGATGCGAGTATAGATGTTGCCGAACTGCTGGAGGCCGAAAAGGGCTGCGGCATGGTCGGTGTCGTTGAAGACGAAGCTCGTCGTCTGGTAGATCGGCGTCGCCCGTGCGCCCGTGGTCGGGTCGGGCTGCGCCCCCGCATGAATTGCGAGCGTGTTGAAACCAGGATTGTCTTTCGTCATTCACCCCTCCCATGATCAGAGCGCGACCGCCTTCTGGCAGGTCAAGAACGCTCTATCATCTTGAATCTGCGCGTTATCCGCGAGCAAACCTCCGCGGTTCAGCGCGGAAGCCGCGGCACTATTCCAGAGCCACCGCACCTGGTCAAAGAGGATTTTACGAAACTGACGGTTGCGTGGTTGCAGGCGGTACTTGTGGACGAGATGTCAACCGATCAGGCGCGGATACTCGATTGCCGGACAGCGGTCCATGACGACCTTGATCCCGGCGGCCTCCGCCTTCGCCGCTGCACCGTCGTGCCGCACGGAAAGCTGCCCCCAGATTGCCTTGGGCAGTGCGTCCAGTGCCAGGATCTCGTCGACGAGTGCCGGAAGCGCGGCGGCGGCGCGGAAGACATCGACCATGTCGACCGGCTCCTTGACGTCGGCGAGCCTGCCGACCACCGTCTGGCCCTGGATTGTCTTGCCGACATGGCCCGGGTTGATGGGGATCACCCGATAGCCCTTGCGCAGCAGGAACGCCATGACCCTGTGGCTCGGCCGCTCGGCATTCGGCGAGGCGCCGACGAGGGCGATCGTCTTGGTCTCGCGCAGGATGTCGGCGAGATAATAGTCCGGATAGGCGTCGTGGTTCATTAAGGCTTCGGGTCCATTCCAATTAAACGATGGTATAATGATGCCGAGGTGTGGCGAGTCAACTGTGCGGTCCGCGACCACCGCGTCAAGCCGAAGACAGCGGCTGGCGTGAGACTTTCCGATTGATTTTGCGGCCAAGCGGCGCGACAAGCTTCACAAAGCCTGCCACATCGTTTTCCGAGGTCCCATCTTGCCCGTTGAAGTCATTGCGCTCGTCCTGTTCGGGGCGTTGTTGCACGCGACCTGGAATGCCCTGGTCAAGGCAGGCTCGGAAAAATCGCTCGATGCGGCGATGATCGCGCTCGGTGCAGCTGCCGTAGCGCTGCCGATCCTGCCGTTCATGCCGTTGCCCAAGCCGGAAGCCTGGCCCTACATCCTGGTCTCGGCACTGTTCCAGTTCGCCTATTTCCAGCTCGTCGCCGCCTCCTACCGCGCCGGCGACATCGGCCTTGTCTATCCGCTGATGCGCGGGGCGGCACCGTTGATCGTCGCGATGGCCAGTGGGGCGCTGATCGGCGAAAAGCTCACCTTCGGCACGATGATCGGCATCCTGACGATCTCCGCCGGCGTGCTGACGCTTGCCTTCGAATCGCGAAAAGGCGGCAAACACGCCATCATTCTGGCGCTGCTCAACGCTTGCGTCATCGCCAGCTACACCTTTGTCGACGGCATCGGCGCGCGCGTTTCAGGCAACGCGATCTCCTATACACTGTGGATGGCCCTGTTGCCGCCGGTTCTTCTGTTCACCTGGGCCTTTGCCCGGCGCGGCATCAAGCCGGTCGCCCGCCACGTCTACAAGAACTGGTGGCGCGGCCTCATCGGCGGCGCCGGCTCGATCGGCGCCTATGGACTTGCCCTGTGGGCCATGACCAAGGCGCCGGTCGCGACCGTCGCGGCGCTGCGCGAGACCTCGATCCTCTTTGCCGTCGTGATCTCGGTGGTGTTTCTCAAGGAGCCGGTCAGCGTCTGGCGCATCGCCGCTGCCTTCGTCATTGCGCTTGGCGCCCTGCTTCTGAAGCTCGCCTGACGCTCAGTCTTCCTTCCACTCCGGCATGCGCTTGCCGAGGAAAGCGCCGATGCCGTCCTCGGCATCACGCGCCAGCATGTTCTCGACCATCACGCCGACGGCGTAGTCGTAAGCCTCAGGCAGGTCCATCTCCGCCTGGCGATAGAAGGCCTCCTTGCCGATCTTCAGCGCCTGCGGCGACTTCGAAGCGATCACGGCGGCGTATTTGTCGACGACCTGGCGCAGATACTGCTGCGGCACGATGCGATTGACGAGACCGAAATCCTTGGCCGTCGAAGCGTCGATGGTCTCGCCGGTCAACAGCATCTCCATCGCCTGCTTGCGGTGTGCCGCACGCGTGAGCGCGACCATCGGCGTCGAGCAGAAGAGGCCGATATTGACGCCGGGCGTGCAGAAGGTGGAACTGTCGGTGCAGATCGCGAGGTCACAGCTTGCGACGAGCTGGCAGCCAGCTGCTGTTGCCAAGCCATCGATCTCGGCGATGACCGCCTGCGGCAGCCGTGTGATTTTCAGCATGAGATCGGCGCAGAGGCGGACCGTCCGTTCGAAGAAGGCCCTGCCGCGGTCATCGTCTTCGCGGTGCGCAGTCATTTCTTTCAGATCGTGACCGGCGGAAAACAGCTTGCCCGTGGCGGCGAGCACGACGACCCTGATGTCCTTGGAGGTGGCGACCGCATCGAACTCGGCGTGCAGCGCCTCCATCATGGCGATCGACAGCACGTTGGCCGGCGGGTTGTTGAGCGTCAGCCGCAGCACCGGCCCGGAGCGTTCGCTGAGCAGCAGGCCATTCGGCTCTTCCTTCTTGAACGATACGACTTCGGCCATCTTCTTCTCCTGAAACTTGAACTCGGGCTTGGTGGTACGCCGGACGCGCCTGCGGTGCAAGGTGACCGAAGAACCGGTCGGCGCATTCATCTAAGACCTTTTTCCCACTTGCGCCCGACCATTAGCCGGTTTCAGGTGGCGCAGGTGTATTGAAGGATAGAATGCATGACCATCGAGCCGATCATGACCGTCAACGACCTCAACCGGTTTCTCGACACGGATTTCCCGCAGGTCCATACCGACGGCAAGGTCTTTCGCGTCACGGCGGTCGGTCCCGGCTTTGCCACCATGCGGCTCGATCCGAACGAACGGCACATCCGGCCGGGCGGAACCGTCTCCGGCCCTACCCTCTTCGCGCTTGCCGACGTTTCCGCCTATATCGCGCTGATCGCCCATATCGGGCCGGTTGCGCTTGCCGTCACCACCAATCTCAACATCAACTTCCTGCGCAAGCCCGAGCCGGAACCTCTGGAATGCACCTGCCGCATCCTGAAACTCGGCAAGCGGCTTGCCGTTCTCGACGCATCGATCGTCAAGGTGGGCGGCGACGATCTGGTCGCGCATGCCACGGCGACCTATTCGATTCCGCCGCGATAATTTGTGGTAACAAAATACCATACACGTAACATATTGTTTTTACTTACCTTTATTTCCATCGTGCAGATTTCACGTTCTTGACGCTTGTTTCGCTCTTGCGTATAAGCTGCCGCAGATCGCGGTCCTTACGGGCCGCTTTCTCTTTTGTCCGGGAAACCGGGCAAAACCAAGCAACAAGAAACGCCCAGCGGTTCGCCGCTCGGGTCCAAAGAAAGAGTTTTGATATGGCAACCTTCGTTCAGAAGCCTGCAGAGGTGGAGAAGAAGTGGATCATCATCGACGCCGAAGGCCTCGTTGTTGGTCGCCTCGCTTCCCTCATCGCAAACCGCCTGCGCGGCAAGCACAAAGCTACCTTCACCCCGCATGTTGACGACGGCGACAACGTCATCGTCATCAATGCCGAGAAGGCAGTCCTGACGGGCAAGAAGTACACCGACAAGAAGTACTACTGGCACACCGGCTACCCCGGCGGCATCAAGGAGCGCACCGCTCGCCAGATCATCGAAGGCCGCTTCCCGGAGCGCGTCATCGAGAAGGCCGTCGAGCGCATGGTTCCGCGCGGTCCGCTCGGCCGTCGCCAGATGAAGAACCTGCGCGTATACGCAGGCGCCAACCACCCGCATGAAGCACAGCAGCCGGCCGTCCTCGACGTCGCCAAGCTGAACAGCAAGAACACAAGGAGCGCCTGATAATGGCTGACCTTTCCGCTCTCAAGGACATCGCCACGACCGCGGAACCGGCTGCTCCGGTTCACGTCAAGAAGGTCGACGCCCAGGGTCGCTCCTACGCGACCGGCAAGCGTAAGGACGCTGTCGCCCGCGTATGGGTCAAGCCGGGCACCGGCAAGATCACCATCAACGGCAAGCCCTACTCGGCTTATTTCGCCCGTCCGGTTCTGCAGATGATCCTGCAGCAGCCGATCGTCGCTGCTGCCCGTGATGGCCAGTTCGACATCGACGCGACCGTTGCTGGCGGCGGTCTTTCCGGCCAGGCCGGTGCCGTTCGTCACGGCATCTCCAAGGCACTCACCTACTTCGAACCGGGCCTGCGCTCGGTCCTGAAGCGCGGTGGCTTCCTCACCCGTGACAGCCGCGTGGTCGAACGCAAGAAGTACGGCCGTGCGAAGGCACGTCGTTCGTTCCAGTTCTCGAAGCGTTAATCGCTTCCAAACTGCGACACTTGGAAAGGCGGGGCTTTGCTCCGCCTTTTTTTGTTATCATCCGACGCACCGTGTCCAACAACGCCGCCCCACCGAGGATCGCATGACAAGCTCCCCCGTCGCCAAGACCCCAGAGCCGCCCTATTACATCGTCACCTTCGCCTCGCGCCGCACGGCCGGCGATCACGGCTACGACAATATGGGAGAGGAAATGGAGCGGCTTGCGCGCGAGCAGCCGGGTTTTCTCGGACTGGAAAGCGTTCGCGGCGCCGACGGCTTCGGTCTCACCAATTCCTATTGGGCGGACGAGGAGAGCATCGCTGCGTGGAAAAGCGACGTCCGGCATCTGACCGCGCAGCGGCTCGGCCGCGAGCGCTGGTACGAGGACTATCAGGTGCGCGTTGGCAAGATCGAACGGCAATACGGCTTCGAGCGCTGACACGGTCAGTTCGTCGCTCAATGAATGATGACCTCTCCGGTCTGTCTTGAACGACGCAATCCCGAACGGAAAACCGCTTCGCACTTTTCCTGGAATTGCTTCAGATCGGCAGCTCGGTCGTCGATTTGAGTTCACGCAGGACGAAGCTCGACACAACCGTGCGCACGTGCGGATTGCGCATCAGATAGCGCGTCATGAAGGCATCGTAGCTTTCGACATCGGTGGCGCGAATCTTCAGCATGTAGTCGAAGGTGCCAGAGAGCGCGTAACACTCCATGATCTCCGGCCGGTCCCGCACCAGCGCCGAGAAGGCCGCGATCGCCTCGTCGTGGTGATCTTCCAGCGTCACATGGGCGATGATGCAGAGTTTCAAATCGAGCTTTGCCGGGTCGAGCAGCGCCACGCGCTTGCGGATGACGCCGTCCGTCTCCAGTTCCTGCAGCCGTCTCCAGGCCGAGCTCTGCGACATCCCGGCCTTTTCCGCGAGTTCCGAAAGAGACTGACCGCTATCGGCCTGAATCAGCCGCAACAGCTTTCGCAGGGGTTGAAAATTTTCCTTCACATCGGACGACATTTCGAAATTTCCTCCCGCCTAAGGGCCGAAGCGTGGCAACTGTGAAACAAATACTCGCTCCAGTCGCGATACAATTGCAACAACAGAGTTGTTCTGACGAAGAGGAGACGTCATGACGAAGGAAAGCACCTATACTGCGAGACTACCGGAGCCTGACGGCACCTATCTCTACACTCCAGAGGAAGATGCGATCTGGGGCGAGCTCTATCAGCGGCAGATGAAGCTCCTCGCCGACAAGGCCTGCGACGAGTATCTGGAAGGCGCCAAAACGCTCGACCTCGGTCCGCACCACGTGCCGCAGTTGAAGGACGTGAACCGGCGCCTCACAGAGACCACCGGCTTCGGCGTCGAAGGTGTGCCGGCTCTTATTCCGCCGTCCCGCTTCTACGAGCTTCTGTCCCAAGGCAAGTTTCCGTTGGCGACCTTCATTCGCCGCCGCGAGCATATCGATTACATCGAAGAGCCCGATATCTTCCACGAAGTCTTCGGTCACTGCCCGCTGCTGACCAACCAGAGCTACGCCAATTTCGTCCGGCGCTTCGGCGAGAAAGCCGTCTCGCTCGGCAAGGGCTATTCCTGGCACATGTTCCGGATCTTCTGGTTCACTGTAGAGTTCGGTCTGATCAACACGTCGAAGGGCCGCCGCTGCTATGGCGCCGGTATCGTTTCTTCGCCGAACGAGACACGGAATGCCATGGAAACGCCAGGCATCGAGTTCCGCCCGTTCGACCTGATGACCGTGCTGCGCACCCCCTATCGCATCGATATCGTGCAGCCGATCTACTACGTGATCGACAGTTTCGCTCAGCTCGAAACGATCATCGAAGAGGATATCGCCGCGCGCATCACTGAAGCGAAAGCGCTTGGCGACTTCGCTCCGACCTACGAGGCCAAGGCATCGTAATAGCCGAAGAATCGGCCGGCAGGGCCTTGCCTTGCCGGCAACGATTGTCCAACGTCTCGCCACGAGAGGTAGAGCGGAATGGCCGGCCACAGCGCCGACATCCCGCGCGCAAGCAGAGGCGGGACATGGCCAACAGGACAATCGATCACGCGCTGACGGCGCGCTCTCTCACATCGGCGGCATCCGACCCGACACATGCCGGCATTCTCTCCTTCATGCGCCGCAAATATTCGAAGCAATTGAAGGGCGTCGACGCCGTCGTCTGGGGCATTCCTTTCGACGCCGCCACCTCGAACCGCCCTGGCGCACGCTTCGGGCCGCAGGCGATCCGCCGCGCCTCGGCGATCTTCGACAACGATCCTCAATATCCGTTCGAACGCGATCTCTTCGCGCAGATGCCGACGGTCGACTATGGCGACTGCCTGCTCGACTACGGCAACCATTCGAAGACGCCGGCAACGATCGAACGCGAGGCGGCTAAGATCATCAGGGGCGGCGCCTATCTGCAGACGCTCGGCGGCGACCACTTCGTCACCTATCCGATCCTGAAGGCGCAGGCGGCCCTCCACGGCCCCCTCGCCCTCGTTCAATTCGACGCCCACCAGGATACCTGGCCGGACGAGCGCGGTCGTATCGACCATGGCTCCTTCGTCGGCCGCGCCGCCCGCGAGGGCCTGATCGACACCGACGCTTCGATCCAGATCGGCATCCGTACCCACGCGCCGGAGGATTGCGGCATTCGCATCCTTTATGGCTACGACGTCGAAGAGATGAGTGCTGCCGAGATCGCCGAGACGATCATAAGGCAGGTCGGCGAGCGCAAGGCGTATCTGACCTTCGACATCGACTGCCTCGACCCGGCCTATGCGCCCGGCACCGGCACCCCGGTCGCCGGCGGCCCATCAAGCGCCAAGATCCTGTCGGTATTGCGCAAGCTCGGCGCGCTGACGGTCGTCGGCAGCGATGTCGTCGAAGTGGCGCCGGCCTATGACCATGCCGACGTCACCGCAATCGCCGGCGCGACGGTCGCGATGTATATGCTGGGGCTGCATGCGGAGAAGCTTGCAGAGCGCGCGCCGCTTCGCTGAAGATAGCCGCTGCCGTTGCGATGAAGTGCCGCTGCTTATATAGAAACAATGGGCTTGGCGGTGTCCCGCCGGCCTGTTGAGAAATTGATTCAATTCTATGCCAGAGTGATTCCGGAACGACCTCTAACCTACTGGCAGAACGGGAAAATCATGAAACCGAAGATCTTCATCGATGGCGAACACGGCACCACGGGCCTGCAGATCCGCACGCGCATGGCCGGCCGTAGCGATCTCGAACTGCTTTCCATTCCGGAAGCGGAGCGACGCAACGCCGCGATGCGCGAAGATCTTCTGAACGACGCCGACATCGCCATCCTGTGCCTGCCGGATGACGCGTCACGCGAGGCGGTTTCGATGGTTTCCGGCAACAACAAGGTTCGCATCATCGACACCTCGACCGCGCACCGCATCGCGCCCGATTGGGCCTATGGCTTTGCCGAAATGGACAAGGCGCAGCCGGAGAAGATCCGCAGTGCCCGTTGCGTCGCCAATCCAGGCTGCTATCCGACCGGCGCGATCGGCGTGATCCGGCCGCTGCGCCAGGCCGGCATCCTGCCGGACGGCTATCCGGTCACGGTCAACGCGGTCTCCGGCTATACCGGCGGCGGCAAGCAGATGATCGCGCAGATGGAAGACGAGGCCAATCCAGAGCACATCAGCGCGCCGCACTTCCTCTACGGCCTGCCGCTCAAACACAAGCATGTGCCCGAGATGAAGATGCATGGACTGCTCGACCGCGCACCGATCTTCGCTCCGTCGGTTGGCAAATTCGCGCAGGGCATGATCGTCCAGGTCCCGCTCTATATCGAAGATCTTGCAGCCGGCGCGACGCTGGAAACGATCCATGCGGCGCTGGTCGAGCACTACACGGGCCAGTCGATCGTCGAGGTCGTGTCGCTTGAGGAAGGCGAGAAGCTCGCGCGCATCGACGCGACCGAGCTTGCCGGCAAGGACACGATGAAGCTCTTCGTCTTCGGCACCCGCCGCGGCAATCACGTGAACCTCGTCGCCCTGCTCGACAATCTCGGCAAGGGCGCATCCGGCGCGGCCGTCCAGAACATGGACCTCATGCTGTCGGTCTGATCGGCAATCAACTGAAAACAAGAAGACCCCGGCGAGCCGCTCGCCGGGGTCTTTCTTTTTCCGGGATTTACGGAACGTCAGTCCCGATACTGGATTGCCGTCGGTCGCAAATACTCGCCGTAAAAGCCGCGCCAGTGGGCGATGGCAAAGCCGAGCACAACGAGCGCGCCACCCTGGTGCGCCACGCCCCAGCCGACCGGCACCTGCAGCACGAGCGTGGTGATGCCGATCACCGCCTGGACCGAGACGAGCAGGAAGAGGAGCACCGAGCGCCGCGCATGGGTGGTTTCGGGCGCTGCCCTCAGCGAGGCGATCATGTGCATCAGCGCGAAGGCAAAGAGCACATAGGCGCCGATCCGGTGAACGAACTGCACCGTCTTCGGGTTCTCGAACAGATTGATCCACCAGGGCTGCTGCAGGAACAGGTCCTGCGGGATGATGGCGCCATCCATCAGCGGCCAGGTATTGTAGCTGAAACCGGCATCGAGGCCGGCGACGAGCGCGCCGAGATAGATCTGGAACAGGCTCATGACCGCGATGATCATTGCCATCTTGCGCGAGCGATCTGTGGGCGCCGCGTCGTTGGAATGCGGGCTGAGCCCGCGCAATATCCACATGCAGGCGGCAAAGATGAGACAGGCGATGACGAGGTGGGTCGCCAATCGGTACTGGCTGACTTCGGTGCGCTCGACGAGGCCGGACGACACCATCCACCAGCCGATGAACCCCTGGAAGCCGCCAAGCGCGAGGATGCCAAGAAGCGGCATCCGGAGCTTGCGCTCGATCCGGCCGGTCAGCCAGAAGAAGGCGAGCGGCAGCGCGAAAATCAATCCGATGGTGCGAGCCAGCAGACGGTGCGCCCATTCCCACCAGAAGATGGTCTTGAACTGTTCCACCGTCATGCCGCTGTTCATCTGCTGATACTGCGGAATGCGCTGGTAGAGCTGGAATTCCTCCTCCCACTCGGTCGCAGAAAGCGGCGGGATCACGCCGTGAATCGGCTTCCATTCGGTAATCGACAGGCCGGATTCCGTAAGCCGCGTCGCGCCACCGACGAGCACCAGCGCAAAAAGGGTGAAGAGCACGACTGCCAGCCAGCCACGGATTTGCCGGCGGTTGCGGTCGGTTCTGCTGATCTCGTTTCGAAGCATCTGTTCTGTCGCCATTTCGACGCCGGCCATCATTGTCCCTCTGATATCGCAGGGTTCGGCGGTGAGACCGGACGGATCAACGGTCGCACCTTCAGGAAAGCCGTTGATTTGCACCAGAGTGGCATGCAAAACAAGGCCGAAACCTTTGCGGCATGCCGTCGCGGCCGGCCATTGTGCCATTTGAAAGAAATGAAATGCCCGTACGCCTCAGAAAGTTGATCGGCACGATCCTGATCATCATCCTCGTCGTCGTCTATGCGCTGGCCGCCGTCACCTTCGCCTCGCTCCTGCTCGGGGCGTCGCCTTGGTGGGTGCACCTTGCCTACTTCTTCTTCACCGGCCTGCTCTGGATATTGCCAGCCATGCTGATTATCAAATGGATGGAAAAGCCGGCGCGCGATCGCTGATCCCCCGGCGTGGTAGACATCCGAGGAGACGCCCATGCGGCTTGCGGTTATCGCTGATATCCATGGCAACGACCTCGCGCTTGAGGCCGTGCTTGCCGACATCAATGCGCTCGGCATCACCGACATCGTCAACCTCGGCGATCACTTGAGCGGCCCGCTCAATGCCGCGCGGACCGCCGACATCCTCATCGAACGAGGGATCTCCTCGATCAGAGGCAATCACGATCGCTATCTCCTGACCATCGATCCCCGCAAACTGGGGCAGTCGGATCGCGCGGCCTACGATCAATTGCAACCGCAGCACCGCGAATGGCTGGCCACCCTGCCCGTCGCACACGTCCACAAGGAAACGTTCTTCCTGTGCCATGCGACGCCGACTGATGATGAGACCTACTGGCTGGAGGCACTGACGAGCGACGGCACGGTCCATATGGCGGCTCGTTCGGCAATCGAGGCTGAGGCCGCCGGCATCGACTACCCGGTGATCCTCTGCGGACACACGCATATCCAGCGCGCCGTCCGCCTCTCGGACGGCCGCCTTGTCGTCAATCCCGGCAGCGTCGGCTGCCCCGGTTATGCCGACGACCAGCCCGTGCCGCACAAGGTCGAGGTGGGTTCGCCGGATGCGCGCTACGCCATCATCGAAAAGGCGGGCGCCGGGTGGCGCGTCACCTTCCGCAATGTCCCGTATGACTGGGCGGCAATGTCCCGGCTCGCGGCCAGTCGCAACCGACTGGAATGGGCAAAGGCACTCGCCACCGGCTTTCTCGACTGATCCGCCGTGCCGCTGGCCAGCGACGCTTCACGCTTTGCTAACTGCGTTCCCCGGTTATTCTTCACCGCCATACATGAGAGCTATCGCATTAAACGGATCGTAGCCGGCTTGAGGTTCAATCGCGCGGCAACAGGGACCGGATGGCACCTTCGATGACGAACTCCGATCTGACCATGGAAGGCTCCGGCGACCGCCGTCCGCGCACGTCCGTGCGTTTCGGGCCGACCGACGCCACTGGCCGGTTCGAGATTTCGATCCATCGCACCATGGAGCCGCTGGAAGCCGAATGGCGTGCGCTCGACAGCCTGGCCGCCAATTCGCTTCATCACGCCTATGACTGGTGCCGTGCCTGGGCGGAAGCCCACAACAGCAACCTCCTCTTGCTGCGCGTCGCGTTCGGCGGTGAACTGTTCCTCATTCTGCCGCTGGAGATCAGGCATGGGCGCCTGTTTCGAACGGCGCGCCTGATCGGAACGGAACACAGCAACCTCAACACTGGGCTCTTTACCGCCGAAGCCTCGGCGGCCATGACGCCGGCGCTTGCGCATGCTTTGGCCCGCGATGTCAGTATGGCGTTAAACGGCGTTGCCGACATCCTCATGCTCGAACGGGTACCCTGCGAATGGCGTGGCAGCCCCAGCCCCTTTGCCGCGCTTCCTGGCGTCGCAAACCCCAATGCTTCGTTCCAGCTCCCCCTCCTCGGTAGCATCCAGCACACACTGGCGCAGATCAACGCCAAGCGGCGGCGCAAGAAGATGCGCATCTCCGAGCGACGCCTGGCGGAGATGGGTGGCTACGACTACGTGGTTGCTCGCACCCCCGACGAGGCGCAGGCGCTGCTCGATACCTTCTTCCGGCAAAAGGCGACACGGTTTGCGGCACTTGGCCTTCCCGACGTTTTCCAGCAAGCCGAGACAACGGCCTTCTTCCACGCGCTCGCAGCCTCTCAGGATGGTGACCCGCAGCTCATGCAGTTGAACGCCATCCGGCTTAAGGGTGAACATGACGGACAAGTCGTCGCCGTCGCCGGGCTTTCGTTGAAAGGCGACCATGTCATCTGCCAGTTCGGCTCGATCGACGAGGTGCTGGCAGGCGATGCAAGCCCGGGTGAATTGTTGTTCTACCGGATGATCGAGCGTCTTTCGGTCCAGGGTGTGCGCCTGTTCGATTTCGGCGTCGGCGATCAACTCTACAAGCGATCGTGGTGTACGATCGAGACGCCATTGCGTGACATCATATTGCCGGTAACGCTTCCCGGACACCTTGCCGCCTTGCGCCATCATCTCGTCGTGCGCGCAAAGGCGGCGGCCAAGTCGAACAAGGCCGTCTACGCTCGCCTGCAGCGAGCGAGACGGTTCAGGCAAGGCAGAGGCGATTCACGAGGCACCCCGGACTAAGCTGCAACGTCGCGCGCATGCGGGCCGCGTCGGTCATTCGCGACCGAGGCGCCGTCTTCCGATTAGGCAGCATCCCGGTCGGGATATTCCGGGCCGGGTTCGACCTGCCCGGTCATCAGCACGATGTCGCGATAGCCGGCCGCGCCAAAACCGGTCAGCACCTCGACGATGCGTTCATCGCTGACCGACGGCGCCGACAGGATGATCTCTGCACTATCGCGCCCGGCGATCTTCTCGACAGCCATCTCGTCCGCCGGACCGCACTCGACCAGAACGAGATCGTAGGCGTTGGTCAGGGCGTCGATGATCATCTTCAGCCGCTCGATGCCGCGCATCGCCTGCCGTGGGTCGGCATCGCCCTGGGGAATGACGTGAGCGTCGGAGAAACGATCAGCGTGGATCGTATCCGTGAACGGCACTTCACCGGCCAGCAGGTTGGTGATCCCGGGAAGCTGTGGTGAGCGCGCCATAAGGCGCGTCGGGCAGGCCGATCCGGTCAGATCGATCAGCACCACCTTCACATCGTCCTCGGCCAGCAGGCGTGCCAGCATGACGGTTGCGGTCGATCCTTCGTCTCCACCCGGAGAGACCGAAATTGCAACGCGTGCGCCTGCGGCGCGCAGATGTTCCGCAACCGCTTCGATGGAGAAATCCGGTTCGGTGGCTGCTTCTGTGGTGTCCGTGTCCATAGCCGGTGCTTCCGCTGCCGGAAGCAGGTCGACTGCGTCATCGACCAAGGGCGCCACTTCGGGTGCCGTTTCGGTAGCGACGATCGGGGTATCGGTCGCGCTTGCGGCCAAAGCCGGCCGGGGTCGCATCGGGGCAACCCGCTCGCCGCTTGCCGAGACGGGCCGCAACGCCCGGCCGCTGAACAGTTCCCCCAGCATGATCACGACGCAACTCAACAAGAACGTCGCGAGCGCGGCGACAATGGTGATCGGCAGAACTTTCGGGAAGCTCGCGCTGGTCGGAACCACCGCGGTTGAAATCACGCGCGCATCGGCAGGGGTCGCATTCTCCACCGTGCGCGAGGTCGCCTCGCGGTAGCGGGAGAGATAGGTTTCGAGCAACTGCCGCTGAGCGGTCGCCTCGCGCTCGAGCGCACGCAGCCCCACCTCTTCTTCACCGGCCTGGGCCGATTGAGCCTTCAGCCCATTGAGTTGCTGGACAAGCTGCTGTTCGCGCAGTTCACCGACCTTCGCCTCATTTTCGAGGCTCGTCAGGATCTTGTGCGTCTCGCTACGGATCTGGCCGCGGATGCCTTCAAGCTGCGACTTCAGCGCCTTCAGGCGCGGGTGTCCGTCAAGCAAGGTCGTAGAAAGGTCGGCGACCTGTGCCTGCAGGTTTGCCTCAGTCTCCTTGAGACGCTGGATCATCTGCGATCCGACGACATCGGTGATCGTGTCCGGTGCCCGGCCACTCGCAAGCGCCGAGCGCACGCCCGCAGCCCGCGCTTCGGCGTTCGCGCGCTCACCGCGCACGCGGGCCAGCTCGGTGGAGATATCGGTCAGTTGCCGTGTCGCAAAATTCGTCGTCTCGCCGGTCGGCAACAGATCCGAAGACGCGCGATAGGCGGCAACCTTCGCCTCGGCATCCCGCACCTTCTCGCGCAGATTGGCGATCTCGGGCTCCAGCCAGCGGGTCGCCTCGGAATTGGTGTCGAGCTTCGCTCCGCTTTGCAGCGCAAGGAAGACCTTCGCCATTTCGTTCGGGACGGTGGCCGCGAGTTGGCGATCCTTTGAGGTGAAGGCGATCGCGATCACGCGCGACTTTTCGACCTGATAGACCTGGAGCTTTTCATTGAACTCCTTGAGAACTCTTTCTTCCGGGGCCAGTTCCAGCGGATTCTTCTTGAGGCCGAGCATCACGAGGAGGTCGGAAATTGCCGAGGGCGCCGACGACGGGTCGAACTCCTTCAGCTCATAGAGCTTCATGTTGCGGGCGACCTGCTTGATCAGGTCGGCCGAACGAAGCACCTGCACCTGGCTCAGAATCCCGGATTCGTCGAAGACGCGATCTGCCCCAGCCTGCGAAGCCTGGTTCGGGCCGCTGAATTCCGGCTCGCGCGATTCGATCAGCACGCGGGTTTCGCTCTGATAGTCGGGCGAAATCATTTTCGCCGCACCGAAGGCGAGTGCGGCCACACAGGCCGTTGCGAGCAACACTTTGACGCGCCGATCCCAGACGGCACGAAACAGGCCGCCGAGGTCGATATCCACATCCTGTTGACCGCTGCCGCTTCCCGACATGCTACTGGCTCCGAACCTTCAAATTTTGCCGGAGGGTAAATGAACATGGTAACGCAAGGGTTAATACAATCAACTTCCGGACGATAAACCCTCCCCTTTGCAGCGATACGCGGCAAAAATTCTACCGCGAGTTTACCGGCTATTAACCCTAACGGATCGATAACGTCCGAAAAGGTGGGTCGTTTCCGGAGCCTATGAACCGCATGTCAACCGCAGCTATCAAGACGGGTCTCGCGATCACGGCGGCAGTGCTGTCGATGTTGCTCAGCGGTTGCACCAGCTACCAGCCCGCGCCGAAGGCTTTCAGCGAAGCCACGATCCAGCCCTATCGCCTCGACAGCGGCGACCGCTTGCGCATCAACGTCTTCGAACAGGCCGGCCTCAGCGGCACCTATACGGTCGACCAGGCCGGGTATGTCGCGTTTCCGCTGATCGGCACCGTTGCCTCGCGCGGCAAGACCCTGCCGGAACTCGAAGGCATGATCGCCGCCAAGTTGCGCCAGGGCTATCTGCGCGACCCCGACGTGACGATCGAGGTCGATCGCTACCGCTCGGTCTTCATCATGGGTGAAGTCGGCCAGGCCGGCCAATATGCCTATGTTCCGGGAATGACCGTGCAGAACGCGATTGCGGTCGCCGGCGGTTTCTCGCCGCGCGCCAACCAGTCCAACGCCGACATTACCCGCAAGATCAACGGCCGCATCATCACCGGCCGGGTTCCGATCACCGACGCGGTTCTTGCCGGCGATACAATCTATATCCGCGAACGCCTGTTCTGATCTCGATGCAGCAACAGCGTCCCCTGCGCATCATCCATTGCTTCAGGTCGCCGGTCGGCGGAATTTTCCGCCACGTGCGCGATCTCGCCGAGGCGCACGCCCGCGCCGGTCATGAGGTCGGCATTCTCTGCGACAGCACCACCGGGGGTAGCCACGAAGATTCACTGTTCGACGAGATCCGGCCCCATCTGGCGCTCGGCCTCGTTCGCATGCCGATTCACCGCTCCGTCGGTCCGTCGGATTTTACCGCGCTGTGGCGCGGCTACAAGGAAATCAGAAGTTTGCGACCGGATGTGTTGCATGGGCACGGCGCCAAGGGTGGCGCCATTGCCCGGCTCATCGGTTCAGCCTTGCGGGTCAACAGGTATCGCGTAGCCCGCCTTTATTCACCGCACGGGGGAAGCCTGCACTTTCGCCGCCGTTCCCTGATCGGGCGGCTTGTCTTCCCGCTGGAACGGGCACAGGAGCGGCTTGCGGACGCTCTCGTTTTTGTCTGCGATTTCGAACGCCAGACCTACTTCACCAAGGTCGGCGCGCCGCGGGTACGGCACGAACTGATCTATAACGGGATAGACGACGGGGAATTCGAGGTGATCACCCCACGGCCGGATGCGGTCGATTTTCTCTATATCGGCATGATGCGGGACCTGAAGGGTCCCGATTTGTTTGTGGAGGCCTTCGCGCGCACCGAACGTCTTGTCGGACGGCCACTTTCGGCATTGATGATAGGCGACGGCCCGCAGCAGGAGGAGTACAGCGAGCTGATGCTGCAGCAGGGCCTGAGCCGCCGCATCAGGATGCAGCCGGCCATGAAGACCCGCGAAGCGTTTACGCTGGCGCGCAATGTCGTCGTTCCTTCGCGGGCCGAGTCCATGCCCTACATCGTCCTCGAAGCACTCGCGGCCAGAAAGCCGGTCATCGCCAGCCGCGTCGGCGGCATCCCGGAAATACTGGGACCCGACAGCGGCGCGCTTGCAGAACCGGCCGACGTCCAATCGCTGGCCACCATCATGGCGCGCTCCATCAGCGAGAAGGACTGGGCGACACGGGTCATGCCTGAGCCGAGCACGTTCAAATCACGATTCGCCGCTTCGGTAATGTCGGCCGATATGTTAGACCTCTATCGGGAATTGTGCCGTTACCAGCCACCCACGGATAGCGTGTCGCCCACAACGTAAGCGTTTCTTAGTGGCTTTCTGCTATCCGGGCTGTGGGACTTCAGCGCCGGAAGACAGCCATGAACAAGTTTGACCGCCCGGGTTCATTCGATCCGGAAGCGCTTCGCAAGAAGATTTCGGAAATCCGCGCCCGTGCACCCGGCGAAATGCCGAACGGTGAGCCGGCCGCGGAACTTAATCCGCTGGCGCGGCAAATTGCCGAGCAGTTCCGGGCTGACACCTATTCGCCGGCCATGATCATGGGCCTGATGCGGCTGTTCGAATTCTGCGCGCTCTTTGCCATCGGCTACGCCATCAACGCGCTCTACGTTCAACCGGGCTTCGAGCAATTGCCACTCTATATGGCGATCCTGATGGGCGGTTCGGCCCTGGCGGTCGCCGCTATGCAGATCGCAGATACCTATCAGATTCCGGCGCTACGCGCCTGGCTGCGCGTGATGCCGCGTATTCTCGCAGCCTGGGCGATTGCCTTCGGTGGGATCGCCATTGCCCTGTTCTTCCTGAAATCCGGCCACCAGTATTCCCGCGTATGGTTCGGCGGCTGGTTTGTCGGCGGCGCACTCTTCCTCGTCGCCGAACGCGCCTTCATCGCCTATTCCATTCGCCACTGGGCGCGTAACGGCACGATGGAACGCCGCGCCGTCGTCGTCGGCGGCGGCCAGCCGGCCAAGGACCTGATCCGCACACTTGAGGATCAACCCGACAACGACATCCGTATCTGTGGCATCTTCGACGACCGCGACGAGCGGCGCTCACCCAACGTGATCGCCGGCTATCCGAAACTCGGAACGGTCAATGAGCTCGTCGAGTTTGCCCGCCTGGCGCGGATCGACATGCTGATCATCTCGCTGCCTCTGACAGCGGAAAAACGCATTCTCGAGCTTCTGAAGAAGCTCTGGATCCTGCCGGTCGACATCCGGCTCGCCGCACACGCCAACAATCTGCGCTTCCGTCCGCGCAGCTATTCCCATGTCGGCGATGTTCCCATGCTCGACATCTTCGACAAGCCGATCGCCGACTGGGATTCCGTCGCCAAGCGCGGCTTCGACATCTTCTTTAGCCTTGTCGCTCTCGTGCTGCTCTGGCCCATCATGCTCGGCGCCGCCATTGCGGTCAAAGCCACCTCTCCCGGACCGATCATTTTCAAGCAGAAGCGGCACGGCTTCAACAACGAGACGATCGAGGTCTACAAGTTCCGCTCGATGTACACGCATATGAGCGACCCCTCGGCGCGCAACGCCGTAACCAAGGGCGATCCGCGCGTCACACCGGTCGGGCGTTTCATCCGCAAGTCGTCAATCGACGAACTGCCGCAGATCTTCAACGTGCTGAAAGGCGAACTCTCGCTCGTCGGCCCGCGTCCGCACGCCGTATTGGCGCAGACCCAGAACCGGACCTATTCCGACGTCGTCGAAGGCTACTTCGCACGCCATCGCGTCAAGCCGGGCGTTACCGGCTGGGCGCAGATCAATGGCTGGCGGGGCGAAATCGACAATGACGAAAAGATCCGCCTGCGCACGGCCTTCGACCTCCACTACATCGAAAACTGGTCGCTGCTCTTCGACCTCAAGATCCTGTTCCTGACGCCGTTTCGGCTCCTCAACACCGAGAACGCCTATTGAGCGCCATCGAGACAGGCCGGTTTCCAATCGCGCGCCCCCAGCTTGCAGCTCTCTCGCTGTTCGGCTCGGGCATGGTGGCGTTCGCCGTGTTCCTTTCGGGCTTCGTCATCTTCGAGCCGGCGCCCTATGAGCTGTTCCTGGTTGCGCTCATCGGGCTGTGGGCGCTCTTCGGTCTCAAGATTTCCCGTAGCGTCGCCCCCCTGCTCACGCTTCTGACGCTGTTCATGGTGGGCGGCATCCTGTCGCTGACGGTCATGGTCGATCTGACCAAAGGCCCGATGTACATGGCGGTTTCCGGCTTTCTTGCGCTTTCGTCCGTTTTCTTCGCAGCGATCATCGAGGACCGCCACGAGCGGCTGCGCCTGATCTTCAATGCCTGGCTGGCCGCTGCCATCATTACCGCCCTGCTCGGCATCCTCGGCTACTTCGGCGCCGTTCCGGGTGCGGAGAATTTCACGCTCTACGGTCGCGCCAAGGGCGCGTTCCAGGATCCCAACGTATTCGGACCGTTTCTGTCGGTTCCGGCCATGTATCTGATCCATGGCATCCTGACGCAGCCGATCCAGAAGGCACCGCTGAAGATCGCAGCGCTGATGATCCTCGCGCTCGGTGTCTTCCTCTCGTTTTCGCGCGCGGCCTGGGCGCTCAATCTCTTCTGTGTCGTGGCCTTCGTCTTTGTCATGCTGCTCAAGGAGCGTAGCGGCCTCTTCCGCCTGCGGATCCTGGTTCTGGCACTCGTCGGCGGGCTGCTGGTTGTCGGCGCCCTTCTCGTCGCCCTGCAATCCGAACAAGTCGCAACGCTGTTTTCCAGCCGGTCGCAGCTCGTGCAGGATTACGATGGCGGTCATCTCGGACGCTTCGACCGCCACAGGCTTGGCTTCCTGATGTCCATGGAAAAACCCCTCGGCATCGGCCCCATGGTCTTCAGCACGATCTTCCCGGAAGACGAACACAATGTCTGGCTCAAGTCGCTGACGTCCTACGGTTGGCTCGGCTTCGTCAGCTATGTGACGCTGATCATCTGGACGCTGTCGCTCGGCTTCCGTTTCCTGCTGCTCAACCGCCCCTGGCAGACCTACCTGATGATTGCCTGGGTCGCCGTTCTCGGCCATGTCGGCGTCGGCAACGTCATCGACACCGATCACTGGCGTCACTTCTATCTGCTCGTCGGCATCATCTGGGGATGTGCCGCCCTCGAATATCGCCATCGCCGGCAAGCGCGCGCCGGCTGGAGCTCCTGATCATGGAACACTTTGTTCCGGGCCGGCGACCGGCCCTCCCCCTACGCCTGCTTGAGGTCCTGGAACCGAGCGGCGGCGGCTCGGGCCGACATTTCGTCGACCTCTGCCGCGGCATGCATGAGCGCGGCCACCATGTGGAGGCGGTCTATTCGCCGGTGCGCGCCGAGGAGGGCTTCGTGCGCGAATTGAAGGCGATCGGCCTGCCGGCCGTCCACGCCGTCAACATGAAGCGGGCTCCGGGCCCGTGGGATCTCGCCTCCTTGCTAGAACTGCGACGCATCATCCGCAACAACGACTTCGACATCATCCACGGCCACAGTTCCAAGGCAGGTGCACTGACCCGGATTCGGCTTCCCGGCCCGCACATCCCACGCCTTTATACCCCACACGCCTTTCGCACGCTCGACCCGAGACTTGGCCGTGGTGGCCGGTTGATCTACGGCATGATCGAGTGGGCCCTTGCCCGTTTCTTCACGGACCATCTCATCTGCGTTTCCGAGGACGAGCATCGCCACGCCCTGTCATTGCATATGCCCGGGGACCGGATGTCAGTGGTCGTCAATGGCGTCGCTCCGCCCTCAAACGAAATGGCGCAAACGATTCGCGCCAGCTTCGGGATCGCGCCGGATGCCTTCGTCTTCGGCTTCATCGGCCGGCTCTCGGCACAGAAGGCACCGGAGCGTCTGATCGCGGCCTTCCAGAGCATCGCTGCATCGGTGAAGAACAGCCATCTGGTCATGGTCGGCGCCGGAGCACTGGAAGCGACCCTGCGCAAGGCGATCGCCGAAAGCGGATTGCAGAACCGCATGCACCTGACCTCGGCCTTTACGGGACCACAGGCCGCACCCGCTTTCGACCTTCTGGTCATGCCGAGCCGCTACGAGGCCATGTCCTACGTCATGCTGGAAGGGGCGGCCGCGGGCAAACCGATCATCGCCACCGATATCGGCGGCGCGCGCACGGTCATCGAAGATGGCGAGAACGGCTTCATCCTGCCGAACAGCGACGACACGTCCCTGCTCGCGAAGACGATGGCCAAAGCCGCAGCACCGGAAACATTCGAGGAGCTGGCTGCCTTTGCGCGCAGCCGGAAGCACCGCTTCACCCTCGATGTGATGCTCGATCAAACCGAGACGCTTTACGAGCAGGTGGCCACCAAACGCCGGGTATCAGCGATCCTTCAGCCGGCTGAGTAGCGCAAGTAAGATAAGGATGGGAAACAGATCAATCGCTCTCTGGGGGATTGAGGATTGAGAAGAATGGTCGGAGCGGCGGGATTCGAACCCACGACCCCTTGACCCCCAGTCAAGTGCGCTACCGGGCTGCGCTACGCTCCGAACCGAGGAAACCCCTATATAACCAACGCTTAGAGCGCAAGCGGGAATTTCGAACTCGGCGTGAAAAAGAAATATCCGGCGTGGAAAAGCTGCGGGCCTGCCATGGAACGATGAGAAAATCGGTCCGATTTTCAAAGTCATCTCCCTGAGATCGGCGGTCGCGCATCGCAAGGGAACTTTCACCAAGTCTTAAATTGCACCGCTCGAAACGCCGTACCTAACGCAACGTGAGCTTGCCATCACAACCGATTTGAGGGACAGTTTAGTACTGGCCCTTGAGGCCTGGAGCCTCCATTTTCAGGAGTAGACCATGCCTCTTAAATCACTGCTGGCCGCAACCGCACTCGTCGTCCTGACCCTGTCCGGATGCGCGACTTCCGGTTCGACCAACACAACCTACGCGCAGTGGACCGGCCCCTATCCGGAGCCTGATGTTTCCGCATCAAGCCCCGGTGGCTTCCGTATGTCCTACTAAGACGCGGCACCTGTGGTGTGAGCGACAGAACGCGAGCCTTGTGAGGTGTCCCTCAGCCGCTCACGTCAATGCATGAGTGGGTTGCCCCTTCTCCCGGACCCGAAGCATTTGGATGCGGGCCGCCTGCCAATCTCCCAAACCGACGATCGATCGAATGTTTGCCGTCAGCTCCGGCGGGGATCGGCTGGCAACAACCCCGCACATTCGCGCAAGCGCCATGCCTGCGTCGCCGTTGATTTTTTTAAGGTCATGAAAGCATCGCGTTGCCAACCTAGCACGCGCCCCATAGGCAATCGCGGTCAGTCTCAGCGAACCTGGTCGAGCAGGCGCTTGCATTCCAGGAGATCGTAGAGCGCCTCCTGAAGCAGGGCCCTGTCCTCCTTGCCCACGGACGACGATTTCCCGAGGGAGATTTCCGGTACGTCGTCGCTACCGCCACCGAATGAAAAGAAGCGGCGGCTCGCCGGTGCCTTGGCGCGGCCGACAATCTGATCTTCTTCCGAAACACCGGCCTTGGGCGGTGCCGGCTCCTCGTTGCTGGATGCAGCAAGCGCCTCGACGGTCGCGAGATCGCCGCTGGCGATGGCGGCGACAAACTTGTTGCCGTTGGTCTTCAGCAGCTTCTGCACGCCCTTGATGGTATAGCCGTGATCGTAGAGCAGATGCCGGATGCCCTTGAGGAGATCGACGTCTTCGGGCCGGTAGTAGCGCCGACCGCCGCCACGCTTCATCGGCTTGATCTGCTGGAAACGGGTTTCCCAGAAGCGCAGAACGTGCTGCGGCAGATCGAGATCGTCAGCGACCTCGCTGATGGTGCGGAATGCGTCCGGGCTCTTTTCCATGTGGTTCCCAATCCATGTCACGCGACTCATGCTCGCGAGCAGCAATGAACCGATATCATACCGATGATGGCACGAATCGGACCCATTTCAACGGCTTATGGATGGGTTTTCAACCACATTTGTGGCTGACGCCATGACGTCACGCCACGGGCGATACCGGCTTCTGCTTGGCTCTGCGGCTGAGATGGGCCTTCAGCACGCGCTGCTTGAGCACGTTGGACGCCTTGAAGGTCATCACGCGACGGGGCGAGATCGGCACTTCCTCGCCGGTCTTCGGGTTTCGCCCGATGCGCTCGTTCTTGTCGCGGACCTGGAAGGTCGCGAAAGAAGACAGCTTCACACTCTCGCCACGCACGATTGCGTTGCATATTTCGTCAATGACGGTTTCCACCAACTCGGCAGACTCTGTCCGTGACAGACCCACCTTGCGAAATACCGACTCAGCCAAGTCCGCCCGTGTTACTGTTTTTCCGCTCATCTTCCCCCACCAACGTCTGGTACGCCGATCAGCGACCGAAGACTATTGCCCTTACCTTTTGCGGTCAAGCGTCTGTTGCTTAAGCAATTTCTTTACCAGCGGAGGAGCACGGAGCCCCAGGTGAAGCCACCGCCCATGGCCTCGAGCAGCACAAGGTCACCCTTCTTGATTCGGCCGTCGCCAGCCGCCGCGTTCAACGCCAGCGGAATGGAGGCAGCCGAGGTGTTGCCATGCAGGTCGACCGTCACCACAACCTTGTCGAGAGGGATGCCGAGCTTCTTGGCGGAGCCGTCGATAATGCGCCGGTTGGCCTGGTGCGGCACCAGCCAGTTCAGATCTTCTGCGGTCGTTCCAGTCGCCTCGAACGCCGCCTCGATCACGTCGGTAATCATGCCGACTGCATGCTTGAATACTTCGCGGCCTTCCATCTTGAGATGGCCGACCGTGCCCGTCGTCGACGGGCCGCCATCGACATAGAGCTTGTCGCGATGGGCACCATCGGAGCGAAGCTTGGCTGTCAGCACCCCACGGTCGGCATTCGTGCCCTCGCCCTCCTGGGCCTCCAGAATGATGGCGCCGGCGCCATCGCCGAAGAGCACGCAAGTCGTCCGGTCAGTCCAGTCGAGAATGCGGGAGAATGTTTCCGCGCCGATCACCAGCACGCGCTTGGCAAGCCCGCCGCGGATGTAAGCGTCGGCGGTTGTCACCGCATAGACGAAACCGGAACAGACTGCCTGCATATCGAAGGCAGCGCCATGGCGCATGCCGAGGCGGTCCTGGATGTTGACGGCGGTGGCCGGGAACGTGTTGTCCGGCGTCGAGGTCGCCAGGATGATGAGATCGATATCGTCGGGCGTAAGCCCGGCATTGGCGAGCGCCGCACGGGCAGCCCCTTCGCCGAGCGACGCGGTCGTTTCGCCCTCGCCGGCGATGTAGCGCTGCCGGATACCAGTGCGCTGCACGATCCACTCATCGGACGTATCGACCTTGGATTCCAGCTCCTGATTGGTGACAACGCGCTTCGGCAAAGCTGCGCCGAAGCCGCGAACGACGGAACGGATCATTTATTCAAACCTCATCATTCATGCCGGCGGAAAGAGCCTGTGGCGGTTCGGCGCCATGGTACTTTGCCAGATCGAGCTCGATCTTCGACTTCAGGCCATTCTTCACCATGTCGTAGCCGACATCGATTGCGGCTGCGAAACCCTCAGCGTCGGCACCACCATGGCTCTTGATCACGACGCCATTGAGGCCGAGGAATACACCACCATTGACCTTCCGGGGGTCCATCTTCTCACGCAACCGGTCGAATGCACCTTTCGCCAGGATGTAGCCGATCTTGGCAAGCAGGGTGCGCGACATTGCGGCGCGGAGATATTCGGCAATCTGGCGCGCGGTGCCTTCGGCAGCCTTCAGCGCGATATTGCCTGAAAAGCCTTCGGTCACGACGACGTCAACCGTTCCGCGGCCGATGTCATTGCCCTCGACGAAGCCGTAGTAGTCGAAGCCATCGATGTTGGCTTCACGGATCAGGCGGCCGGCTTCCTTGACCTCTTCCTGTCCCTTGATTTCCTCGACCCCGACATTGAGAAGACCGACCGTCGGCCGCTCGATCTCAAAGAGTGCGCGCGCCATAGCGCCGCCCATCAGCGCGAAGTCCATCAGTTGCTGGGCATCCGCACCGATCGTCGCCCCGACGTCGAGCACGATGCTCTCGCCCTTCAGCGTCGGCCAGATGGCAGCAATCGCCGGACGCTGGATTCCCTGCATCGTGCGCAGACAGAAGACCGACATGGCCATGAGCGCGCCGGTGTTTCCGGCCGAAACGACGACATCTGCCTCGCCGGCATTGATCGCGTCGATCGCCTTCCACATGCTCGATTTACCGCGGCCGCGGCGAAGCGCCTGGCTCGGTTTCTCATCCATCGCGACCGCGATTTCGCAATCAAAGAAAGTGCTGTTGGCCTTGAGCTTCGGATATTTTTCCAGGAGGTCCGCGCATTGCGCTTCGATTCCGAACAACACGAACTTGATGTCCGGATGACGTTCGAGCGCTCTTGCGGCGCCCGGGATGACGACTTCGGGACCATAGTCGCCACCCATCACGTCAAGTGAAATTCTGACCACGCGTGTCTTATCCTTCATTTCTGCCACACAACACGTGCCGTCGTGGCGCACTCTTCTCGGACGCAATGACGAAACATATTGCTTCTGACGCTTGAGCCAAGCACGCGGCAGATCGCTTCACGGCTCTTTCGGCCGGTTTGGGGCCAAAATACTGCTTTTCCTTTGCGTGACAACCGAATTGTAGAGGAGGCTTTCGCAGCCTCAGTCCTTTTTCCAGTCCTTCAGAACGGCAAACGGGTTCGGCTTCTTGTCGTCAGCTGCCGTACTCTCGATGCGCGCCCCGAAACTCGCGCCTGGCTTGCGCGGGTAAGGGTCGATGGCGAGCGCCACCTGCTCGCTGACGACGACGCCGGCATCGACCGTGTCACCCGTGAAGGTGTCGGGAATGTCCGGTCCATCCGGATCGAGAATCATCTCGCCGCCGTCATTGCTCGCCTGGCGAGCAAGCCGCGACCCTTCGGGCACTAGAATCGCTTCGACCGGCTCATGGATATCGGCCTCGACAGGCTCAAGCGTCACCACACAGCTTTGCACAATGCGGGCCGTGACCTCACCCTTGATCTTGATGCCGTCCTTCTTCCAGCGCGCAATCTGCAGTTCTGCGCTGAGCGAGAGCACATCGCTGACGCCCCAGAGCTTTGCCAGTGCCGCCCTTTCCCGCTCGTTCGCGGAAAGATGCACGCTGACAGCGTTCGCCGAGATATGCCCCACCTTCACCGGATAGGAGAAGGCCGGTTGGCTATCGTCTTTCATGATCGGATCCTTCCTCGCCAAGGCAAATACTGCCCAGTCGCGAATGCAGCCGCCGCCCGTGTCCCGGCTCGCGGCGCAAAGTCTCTATACAAGCGCTCTATTAAGCTCCAGCGGATGGTATCTGCAACTGGCCGGTCTCGACAACCTCTTCGGCAATGTCGGCGAGCTGCGCCTCGACGCTCAGCAGATAGGCGGCGAGCGCCTCCATCGAGGGCGCTGCATCGCCGCCCTCCGGATGGAAGTTGCGCTTGAGTGCCGCTGCCAGGCCCGCCGTGTCCTTCGCCTCCAGCGCTGCCGCATAGGATTCGAGGCGACCGTAGTACATGCCGGCCAGTTTCTTCATCTTCTTCGGAACGCCGGCATCGCCCACGCCGAGTTCGCGGATCGAGTGATCGACGTCCTCGAAGAAAGCGTCGATGATCTCCTGGGCGATTTCCTGGCCGGGCCTGGCCGAAGCACGGGTGCGGCGGAAGTAGAGGATCAGCATCGCCGACAGCATCTCGAACCGCCCCATGACCGTGTCCGGCACATCGAGGTCGGTGTAGAGGTAAGGTTGGCGCGCGGCCGACGTCAGCAGTGCATACTGACGCTCGACAATCACGGTGTTGCCGCTTTTTCTTTTGAACAGTCCAAAAATCATCACAAAGCTCGGGCTTGGCTTTCTCGAAATGCGCGCAAGCGCCCATCCCGTTGTTGCATGACAGCCGAAGCTGGTTTACCGAAGCAGGCACGAATTGCAATGGCGGATCTGCCATCGTTTCTCCAAGGGGAGCTGTCGTTGACGAAGCGGTATTTGAGAAAAAACTTTAAAACCCTCGGCCGCGTGGCGGCCGTAGCTACCATCGCCGGTCTCACCCTTTCAGCCTGCCAGTCCGCCAATGTCGGTGAAGTCCTTCATCAGGGTTATGTGGTTGACCAGGAAACGCTCAACCTCGTTCCTGTTGGTTCCAGCCGCGAGCAGGTGCTCCTGTCGCTCGGCACGCCGTCGACGACCGCGACCTTCGACAATGAAGTGTTCTACTACATTTCGCAGACCCGCAAGCGTCCCGTCGCCTTCATGAAGCCTCAGCTCGTCGACCAGTCGATCCTTGCTGTTTACTTCGACAAGGAAGGCACCGTCAGCCAGCTCGCACACTATACGCTGAAGGATGGCAAGGTGTTCGACATGCTGTCGCGCACGACGCCGACCGGCGGCAAGGAAACAAGCTTCCTCGGCCAACTGCTGAGCGGACCCGGTGCCGGACAGGCTGCCGCAAAGAGCCTGTTCAAGGACTTCGGCAGCAAGTAGTTCATCCATCCCAAAGCAAAGGGCCCGCGGAAGTCGCTTCCGCGGGCCTTTTTCGTTTCAGCGATGCGATCAGGCGAGGATGGCCAGAAGCAGCAGCGCCACGATGTTGGTGATCTTGATTGCCGGGTTCACCGCCGGACCGGCCGTATCCTTGTAGGGATCGCCCACCGTGTCGCCGGTGACGGACGCCTTATGCGCATCCGAGCCTTTGAGATGACGTTCGCCGTTCTTGTCGACGAAACCATCCTCGAAGCTCTTCTTGGCATTGTCCCACGCGCCGCCGCCCGACGTCATCGAGATCGCCACGAAGAGGCCGTTGACGATGACACCAAGCAGCGATGCGCCCAGAGCTGCAAAAGCCGAAGCCTTCGAGCCCGAAAGAAGCAGCACGCCAAAGTAGACGACGACAGGCGCGAGCACCGGCAGCAGCGAGGGAACGACCATCTCGCGGATCGCCGCCTTCGTCAGAAGGTCGACGGCGCGGCCATAGTCGGGCCGCTCCGTGCCTTGCATGATGCCGGGTTTTTCGCGGAACTGGCGACGAACCTCCTCGACGATGGATCCGGCTGCACGGCCGACCGCCGTCATCGCGATCCCGCCGAAGAGGTAGGGGATGAGGCCGCCGAAGATCAATCCGGCCACCACGTAAGGGTTGGAGAGATCGAAGGAGATCGGCCCGACATCGGCGAAGTACGGATACTTGTCGCCATTGGCGGCGAAGTAGCTGAGGTCGTTCGAATAGGCCGCGAAGAGCACCAGCGCGCCGAGACCGGCCGAACCGATCGCGTAACCCTTGGTGACGGCCTTGGTCGTGTTGCCGACGGCGTCGAGAGCGTCCGTGGATTTGCGCACTTCCGGCGGCAGATGCGACATTTCCGCGATGCCGCCGGCGTTGTCGGTTACCGGTCCGAACGCATCGAGCGCCACGATCATGCCGGCAAGGCCGAGCATGGCGGTGACGGCAATGCCCGTGCCGAAGAGGCCGGCGAGCTGGTAGGTGGAGATGATGCCGCCGACGATGACGATCGCCGGCAGAGCCGTCGATTCCAGCGAGACGGCGAGACCCTGGATGACGTTGGTTCCGTGACCAGTGACCGAGGCCTGGGCGATCGAGTTCACCGGTCGCTTGTTGGTGCCGGTATAGTATTCGGTGATCACCACGATGAGAGCCGTGACGATCAGGCCGAGAATACCGCAAAGGAACAGGTTCCAGCCGGTGATGTCCTTGCCGGCGACGGTACCGATCGTGCCCCATCCGATCGTAAACGACGTCGCCGCCCCGAGACCGAGGATCGACAGGACGCCTGTGACGATCAGGCCCTTGTAGAGCGCACCCATGATCGAGTTGTTGGCGCCAAGCTTCACGAAGAAGGTGCCGACGATCGAGGTGATGATGCAGGCTCCGCAAATCGCCAGCGGATAGACCATCACGGTCGCGAGCACCGGGGTGCCGGCAAAGAAGATCGCCGCGAGCACCATGGTTGCGACGACCGAGACGGCATAGGTCTCGAAGAGGTCGGCAGCCATGCCGGCGCAATCGCCGACATTGTCACCGACGTTGTCGGCGATCGTCGCCGGATTGCGCGGATCATCCTCGGGGATGCCGGCCTCCACCTTGCCGACGAGGTCGCCGCCAACGTCGGCACCCTTGGTGAAGATGCCACCGCCGAGACGGGCGAAGATGGAAATCAGCGAAGCGCCGAAACCGAGCGCCACCAGCGCGTCGATGACTTCGCGCGAGGCGGGCTCATGCCCGAGGCCGGCCGTGAGGACGACGTAGTAGACGGAGACGCCGAGCAGCGCCAGGCCCGCTACGAGAAGGCCGGTAATCGCGCCTGACTTGAAAGCGATGTCGAGGCCGGAAGCAAGGCTGACGGAAGCCGCCTGGGCAGTGCGGACGTTTGCCCGAACAGAAACATGCATGCCGATGAAGCCCGCAGCGCCCGAAAGGACCGCACCGACCAGAAAGCCGAAAGCGGCGGCGGGAGAAAGAAGAACCCAAGCGGCGATGAAAACGACAACACCGACGATGGCAATGGTCTTGTACTGACGCGTGAGATAGGCCTGCGCCCCTTCACGAATGTAGCCTGCGATTTCTTGCATGCGGGCGTTCCCCTGGTCGGCGGCCATCACCGACTGTGTTGCCCAGATGGCATAGACCACCGCGAGCAACCCGCATGCGATAACGCCCAACAATATGGTCATTTCGCATTACCCTCCGTTACAACCCGCGGACTCACTCCCGGCCACGGGCCCCTCAAAACCGCGAATCACGCGCCACCTCCTCAAGCAGCACCCCCCACGGCGCGGCCAGAGTGCGGTTGCAACGGGAGATCGTCAAGCCCCGGAAACCGCCAGTAAGAAGGCGCTCCGGCGACTTTGAATGTCGGGCGAAAGGAGTTAGGCGGCGGCGTTGCGCGGTACGCGCTTCAGGAGCAGCAGAAGCACCAGGCAGACGATGGTGACCGGCCACACGACGGCATTCAGCATGTCCCATCCATAGGCGGACAGCACCTTGCCCGAGGCAAAGGACGACAGCGCAACGGTGGTGAAGAGGATGATGTCGTGGAAGGCCTGGACCTTGTCGGCCTCCTGCGGGCGGTAGCTACTGGCGACGATCGCCGTCGAGCCGATGAAACCGAAGTTCCAGCCGAGGCCGAGCAACACCAGCGCGCCCCAGAAGTTCCAGAGTTCGATGCCCATATGCGCAACAGCAGCACAGGCCATCAGGAGAAGCAGGCCGCAGCCGACGATGCGCTCGGCACCGAAACGGCTGATCAGCCAGCCGGTGAAGAAGCTCGGAGCAAACATCGCCAGCACGTGCCACTGGATGCCGAGCGTCGCGAGCTCGGTCGAAAACCCGCAGCCGACCACCATCTCGACGGGAGCGCCGGTCATCATAAACGTCATCAGCGCGTAGCTGGAGATGCCGCAGACCATGCCGGTGGCAAAGCGCTGATTGCGCACGATCGCACCGAGAGGGCGCACGACCTGATCGTGGTGGTCTTTCGCCATTGCACCCGGTTCGGGCAGCCGCAAGGGCGCAAAGAAGAACGCAGCAATCAGGCAGATCGGCAGCAGCACGACGAAAGCGCCGGCAAAGGCAACAGGCGCGAACAGATCGCCGGCAAAGATCACGATTTGCGGTCCGAGTACGGCCGAAACAATACCGCCTCCAAGGATCAACGAGATCGCCTTCGGCTTGTAGAACGACGGGGACGCATCGGCGGCGGCGAAACGCAGCTTCTGAGTGAAGCCGTTCGACGAGCCGAGCATCGCCAGCGCAAAGGCGAAGAGCCAGAAGCTTTCACGGAAAAGCGCGACGGCGGCGAGCGCCGCGCCGGTGGCGGCGATCCCGGTCCCGGTCATGAAAGCAAACCGGCGGCCGATCAGGCGCGAGAGCATCGCGACCAGCACGACGCCAAGCGCCATGCCGACGTTGAAGGCGGTGAGCGGTGCTGTTGCCAGCGACTTGTCTTGCGCCAGCAACTGGTAGCCGGCGACACCACCGATCGAGAAGCAGATCGGTCCGACGACGCCGAGAATGGCCTGTGCGGCAGTCAGATGGAAAACGTTGCGGCGCGCTTCGCGAAGGGTGGCCCCCATGTCATCCGCAGCAACCGCAACCATTGTTCTACTTCCTGAACTCGCTACGGACCTGCTTGGCGATGCGGTCGAGAACGGCATTGACGAGCTTCGGCTCGTCATCCTCGAAGAAGGCCTTGGCGATCTCGACATATTCGGTGACGATGACCGGAACCGGCACGTCCTTGCGCTCCAGCATCTCGAAGGTGCCGGCGCGCAGGATGGCGCGGACTGTGGAATCGAGCCGCGACAGCGCCCAATCGTCCTGCAGCGCCGAACCAATCAACGGATCGAGCTTGCGCTGATCACGCACGACGCCGGCGACGATCGAGCGGAACCAGGAGGCGTCCGCCTTCAGATAGGTGTCGCCGTCGACGTCCTGGCCGAGGCGATGGGCTTCGTATTCGGCGACCACTTCGAGCACGCCGGTACCACCAATATCCATCTGATAGAGTGCCTGCACGGCGGCGAGGCGCGCTGCGCCGCGCTGGTTGACCTGCTTCAGCGGCTGATCCGAGGGTGTCTTCGTCACTTTTCCGTGCCCAGTTTCTTCTTCAATTCAATCATGGTGAGCGCCGCGCGTGCAGCAAACCCACCCTTGTCACCTTCCGACCGGCGGGCACGCGCCCAGGCCTGATCGTCATTCTCGACCGTCAGGATACCATTGCCAATGGCGAGGCTTTCGCTCACGGCGAGATCCATGATGGCCCGCGAAGATTCATTCGCGACGATATCGAAAT
>NZ_JAEPRP010000020.1:0-13711 GCF_016652895.1 Ensifer sp. SSB1 | reverse complement strand
CATGCCGAGCGCGACGAAGCCATCATACTCCGTGCCGCCCTCGTCCGCACCATCAAGCGCCATGGCGATGGCCGGCGGGATTTCGAGCGCACCCGGAACCGTCACGATATCATAGGTGGCCCCGGCTGCGTCCAGTGCATGCTTGGCACCGTCGAGCAATGCATCGGCCATATCGTCATAGAAACGCGCTTCCACAATCAGAATGTGGGCTGCCGTGGTCTCTGCCATGGATCACCTGTCTTTGAGAGTTCGTCGCCGGATGCGACCGGCAGGCGGCGGTAAAACCATGCCCGGCGCCGAATGGCAAGCAAATTCCGCCGCAGACGGCCTTTTGCCGCGCTGGATGGCGCCAGAATAGCAAGTCCGAAGGGCTCTTTCCCGTACGTGGCTCGAACACAGAGGCATGCTTGCTTGCGGTTTGCAGCGCGGAGCCGCAAGCGCAGGTAACAGACATAAAACACACGAGGCATCCGCATGCTTGAAACCCGGTCGACGATCCGCCTCCCCCGTACGCCGCAGGCGGTCGTCTTCGATATGGATGGGCTGCTCTTCGATACGGAGACGCTTGCCCGCGACGCCATGATGCGGACCGCACCGGATTTCGGTTACGAAATGCCCGTCTCGCTCTATCTCGACATGATCGGCCTTCCGGGCGACGCGACGCGGTCCGTGCTGAGACAGCATTTCGGCGAAGCGTTCGATGCCGACAAATTCTGGGACCGTGCAGCGGCCCATTTCGAAATGCTGGTAGCCACCGAACTCCGTTTGAAACCGGGAGTGGCCGAACTCGTCGGCCTGCTGGAAGAAATGGGACTGCGCTTTGCGATCGCCACATCGTCGCGACACGACGACGTCCAGCGCAATCTCGGGGCACTCGCCTTGATAGACCGCTTCCCGACCGTCGTTGCCTATGGCGACTATGCCCGTGGAAAGCCACATCCGGATCCGTTCCTGACGGCAGCAAAACGGCTCGCCGTAGCACCGGAATTCTGCCTCGCTTTGGAGGACAGCCATAACGGCGTGCGCTCGGCGACATCTGCCGGCATGATGACAGTGATGGTTCCCGACCTGTTGCCGCCAACGGAAGACGTCAGGGCCATCTGCGTCGGCATCGCCAACAGCCTCCACGACGTCAGCGAAGCGCTCAAGGCGACACAGCGACAAGCAGACGACGCGCCGCGTTCACCGTCATAGGATTGCAAAATCGAGACACAATCAACGTGACGTTTATCAGATTTCAACCCTTGTCGGTTGACGATCCGCTGATCACAGGACACGGATAGAGACGGACCGTCGATGCTTCTCGAGACGCTGGCGGCACCAGGGAGGAAGACATGACGGAAACACGAAAACCGATCGTCAACCCGAAGACGCTCGACCTCGACCACTGGACGAAGGGCGAACTGTTCGAATCGCGCGACGTCTCTTTTGGAGCGCTGCTGGGCCTCAAGGATCTCGGCATCGGCTACGGCGAAGTGCCGCCCGGCAAGTCCGGCTGTCCGTTTCACAATCACCACGTCGAGGAAGAACTCTTCATCATCCTCGAAGGCGAAGGTACGTACCGTTTCGGCAGCGAGCGTTATTCGGTAGGCCCGGGTGATATCCTGGGCGCACCCACGGGCGGGCCGGAAACGGCACATCACCTGATCAACACCGGCACGGTGCCGCTCAAATACCTGTCGATCTCGACCCTCGCGGCAACCGAGATCTGCGAGTATCCCGATTCCGGCAAGTTTCTCGCCAAGACACGCACGCCCGGCGGCGAACGGCATTTCCGTTTCATCGGCCGCGCGGAAAGCACGGTCGATTATTGGGACGGCGAGCCCGGCGTCTGAGTTCACCACAGCATAGGATCGAACATGTATAGCGTGCCTATCATCGAGACTGATCGCCTCATCCTGCGTCCCTATCGCCGTGACGACTTCCCCTCCTACGCTGCGCTGTTCGGCGATGCCGAGGTTATCCGCTACGTCGGCGGGGTGCCGTTTACGCGCGAACAATCCTGGACCCGTTTCCTGCGCCAGGTCGGCATGTGGCACTATTTCGGCTTCGGCTTCTTTGCCATCCAGGACCGGGAGACAGGCACGTTTCTTGGCGAAGCCGGGTTCCATGACGTGCACCGCGCCATCACGCCGTCGCTCGAGGGCACGATGGAAACCGGGTGGGCGCTGTCGCCAAAGGCTCATGGCCGAGGCCTGGCAACCGAGGCCGTCAGTGCTGCGCTCAAATGGGCCGATCAGCAGTTTCCGACACTGCGGAAGACCTGCATCATCGACATCGGCAACCACGCCTCCATCCGTGTCGCGGAAAAGCACGGCTTCCAGGAATTCTGGCGGACGACCTATCACGGCAATCACGTGATCATGTTCGAGCGCCATCAGAAAGCATCGACCTCGACCACGAGGAACATGCGTGCGCACGCCGAAACATGAACAATTTTTAATTGTTTTGCGGCCCCAGATGCCACGGAAACGGCCAGATTCCGGCCCAGTTTCCTAGGCGTTGGCACGACGCGACCCCGCCCCAAGCCGAGGAAACGGCGCCCCAATCAGTCGAAACAGTCCGGCACGTCCTGCTGCGGGTTATCGAACCCGCAAGCGACGTCTGCTGGCCGCTGCGGCACGAGATGGCGATCGGCCTCCGAGACCCCTGAGGGTCCCGCGTTCGGGTAGGAGGCCGACGGTCACGCTGTCGCAAGCAACCTAGGAGCATGACCATGAACCGCATAGCCAAGCTTTCCGTCATCGCTGCTCTCTCCGCCCTTTCCTTCGGGGGCGTCACCTTCGCGGCAAGCTCCGCGATGAACTGGCCGGCGCATATCGATCAGACCGTGCGCCACTTCAAGGGAAACAACTTCAACATCGTTAACGTCGACACGCTCAAGGAATCGAGCGAGACACGGACCTGGCTCAAGGAAGCCACGCCGAAGCAAATCTCTGCCTTGCACGCCGCGGTCCACGCCAACAAGCCGCTGGCGGCCAAGCTGAAGGGCCAGAATGTCGAGATGAACAACATCGCCGGTGCGGAACAGGCGGCCGATGGCAGCCTGACCTTCTATCTGCGCTAAGCCTCAAATCATCCTCCCAAAACGCCACCGCCCCCAATCGGGGGCGGTTTGCTTTCGAGGTGGTTCCGGCAAGGCCTTCAGACTTTGCTCACGCCGGCCTGGGTGCCGGAAACTCGGCCAGCCGCGCCGCATAACGGGCCATGGTGTCGACTTCGAAGTTCACAAAATCGCCCGCCTTGCGCTCTCCCCAGGTCGTGACCTCAAGCGAATGGCGGATGAGCAGCACGTCGAATTCTGCGCCGTCGACCTTGTTGACCGTCAGCGACGTGCCATCGAGCGCGACGGAGCCCTTCGGAGCAACGAACTTTGCCAGATGCTCGGGGGCCCGCAACCGGAAGCGCACCGCGTCGCCTTCCGGCTCGACCGAGAGGATTTCCGCCTTGTCGTCGACGTGACCGGAGACTAGGTGGCCGCCAAGTTCATCGCCGATCTTCAGCGACCGCTCGAGGTTGATCCGCGTGCCCTTCGCCCAGCCTGCGATCGTCGTCAACCGCAGTGCCTCTTCCCAGGCTTCGACCTCGAACCAGCGCTCGTTGCTGCCGGCGTCAGGAAGGGCAGTCACCGTCAGGCACACGCCGGAATGGGCGATCGAAGCCCCCATGTCGATGGTCTTCGGATCATAGCTCGTGGCAACGCGCAGCTTGATGCCTTCCTTGAGCGGGGTGACGGCATCGACGGTGCCGATATCGGTAACAATGCCTGTGAACATTAGTTCTCTCTTTCGTATTCCTCGAACAGATCGTCGCCATACCGTGCCTCGGCGATGCGTCGGTAGCCTGTCGGCACGGACCTACGGTCAAATGGGGATGCGATGCCGTTTTCGCCAATCGTCCCAGGCCCGGTGTAGAACTGGATACGATCGACGAGGCCCGCATCGAGAAACGCACGCGCCGCGACGGCTCCGCCTTCGACCATCAGCGAGGAGAGGCCACGGGAAGCAAGGGCCGCCAGCAGATCGGCAATCGAACCGGCCTCGAGTACCTCGACGCCGGCAGCCTCCAAAGCTGCCTTGCGTGCGGTTCGGCCATCGTCGGGGTCCGCATCGCCGGGATCGTCACTCGATACCACGATCACCGGGACATCCCGCGCCGTTCGCGCCAGCTTCGAAAAGAGCGGCAGGTCGAGGCGGCGATCAAGCACGATGCGTAGCGGCGAACGATGTTCGAGCCCCGGCAACCGCACGGTCAATTCGGGATCGTCGGCCGTCGCCGTGCCGATGCCAACCAGGATCGCGTCGGTCTCGGCTCTCAACATCTGCACCTGGCCGCGCGAGATGGGGCCGGTAATCCGCACCTGCCCCTCCCCCTTCCGGCCGATCATGCCATCAGCGGAAACGGCAAGCTTGAGAGTCACATAGGGGCGCTGGCTGACCTGACGCATGAGATAAGCTTCGAGTGCGCGCTGGCCGTCTTCCGCAAGGACACCGATATCGACGGTGATGCCGGCGTCACGCAACCGCACGACACCGCGCCCGGCGACGCGCTCGTCCGGATCGAGGATCGCAATCACCACGCGCGAAACACCGGATGCGACAAGCGCGTCGGCGCAAGGCGGCGTCTTGCCGTGATGCGAGCAGGGCTCCAGTGTCACATAGGCGGTCGCGCCTCTCGCCTCCTCGCCCGCTTCGGCAAGCGCCTGAGTTTCGGCATGCGGACGGCCGCTTCGCGCCGTCACGGCGCGACCGACGATGACGCCGTCCTTGACGATGACGCAGGCGACGGAAGGATTGGTGGATGTCTGACCGAGATGATGGCGGGCCAGCCTCAGCGCCGCGGCCATGAACCTCTCGTCTTCACGGTTGGGCGCTGTCATGGCTCTATCCAGCGTGAGCTATTCGCCGGGATCGCGCGCGATCTTGGCGCTGATCTCGGTGATGACCTTCTCGAAATCCTCGGCATGCGAGAAATCGCGATAAACCGAAGCGTAGCGCACGAAGGCAACGTCATCGAGGCTCTTCAGCGCTTCGAGCACCTGCAGGCCGATTTCCTCCGAGGGGATCTCGGTTTCGCCGGAGCTTTCGAGGCGGCGCACGATGCCGGAAACGGCGCGCTCGATGCGGTCGCGATCGACCGGACGCTTCCGCAGTGCGATCTCGAAGGACCGCAAAAGCTTGTCCCGGTCGAAAGGAACCTTCCGACCGGTTTTCTTGATGATCATCAGTTCACGCAACTGCACCCGTTCGAAGGTCGTGAAACGACCTCCGCAATCCGGACAAATCCGGCGGCGGCGAATGGCATTCCCGTCCTCTGCCGGACGGGAATCCTTCACCTGACTGTCTTCAGAACCGCAATAGGGGCAGCGCATGGGCGAACGATCACATGTAGCCGTACATCGGGAAACGGTCGGTCAGCTTGACGACCTTTTCACGAACACTCGCTTCGACGGCAGCATTGCCTTCGTCGGAGTTGGCGACCTTCAGGCCATCGAGGACCTCGACGATCAGCTCACCGATTTCCTTGAACTCGGCTTCCTTAAAGCCGCGGGTCGTGCCGGCAGGCGTGCCGAGACGGACACCCGAGGTGACAAAGGGCTTCTCAGGATCGAACGGAATGCCGTTCTTGTTGCAGGTGATGAAGGCGCGGCCGAGAGCGGCTTCTGCGCGCTTGCCGGTCGCGTTCTTCTTGCGCAGGTCGACGAGCATCAGGTGATTGTCGGTGCCGCCGGATACGATGTCGAGGCCGTTGGCCTTCAGCGTTTCGGAAAGCGTGCGCGCGTTCTTGACGATCTGGGCCGCATAGTCCTTGAACGACGGCTGCAGCGCTTCGCCGAACGCGACCGCCTTGGCAGCGATGACGTGCATCAGCGGGCCGCCCTGGAGGCCCGGGAAAACGGCCGAGTTGATCTTCTTGGCGATATCTTCGTCGTTGGTCAGAACCATGCCGCCGCGCGGACCACGGAGCGACTTGTGCGTCGTGGTCGTGGCAACGTGGCAGTGCGGGAACGGCGACGGATGCTGGCCACCGGCAACAAGGCCGGCGATGTGGGCCATGTCGACCATCAGCCAGGCGCCGACTTCGTCAGCGATCTCGCGGAAGCGCTTCCAGTCCCAGATGCGGGAATAGGCGGTGCCGCCGGCGATGATAAGCTTCGGCTTGTGCTTGCGGGCCTGCTCGGCGACGTTATCCATGTCGAGCAGGTGATCGTCTTCACGCACGCCGTAGGAAACGACGTTGAACCACTTGCCGGACATGTTGACCGGCGAACCGTGGGTCAGGTGACCGCCCGAATTGAGGTCGAGGCCCATGAAGGTGTCGCCCGGCTGCAGCAGCGCCAGGAACACGGCCTGGTTCATCTGCGAACCGGAGTTCGGCTGAACGTTGGCGAAGTTGACGCCGAACAGCTTCTTGGCACGTTCGATCGCCAATTCCTCGGCGATGTCGACGAACTGGCAGCCGCCGTAATAGCGCTTGCCCGGATAGCCCTCGGCATATTTGTTGGTCATGATCGAGCCCTGGGCTTCGAGCACGGCGCGGGAAACGATGTTCTCGGAGGCGATCAGCTCGATCTCGTGGCGCTGACGACCCAGCTCCTTCTCGATCGCACCAAAGATGTCCGGATCGCTGTCGGCCAGAGAGCGGGTGAAGAAGGCGTCATTGGTCTGTTCAGGCATCGGCGCGAGGCTCCTCTCAAGGGTGGCAGTTCTTTAACTTCCTCGCACGGAGAGAGCAATATCCGCTGTGCGGTTTGCGTCATTTCCCCTATCTGCCGCGCCGAAATATCGCGGGGTCCGGCGCACGAAAAAGCCGCGCTCCCGGGGAGAGCGCGGCTTTTCGATCTCGTGTCGCAAATCTGCTTATTGCGGCAGTGCGTCCTGGTCGACCGAACCGGCGGACTGCTCGACGCCATAGGGGGTCTGAAGCGCCAGTTCGGTAGCGCCGTCGCGCTGATAGATGTCGTCGCGGAACTGAACCACCCCGTCCTTGGCGGACCAGGCCGTGATGTAGGTGAAGAAGACGGGAACTTCCTCGGCGAGCGTGATCGGCGTGTTGACGCCGGTCTTGATGGTCGCCTCGATCTGCTGGCGCGACCAGCCGGGCGTTTCCTTGAGCAGCCAGGTCGAAAGGTCGCGCACGTTCTGCACGCGCACGCAACCGGACGATTCGAAGCGCATGAGCTTGTTGAACAGGCCCTGCTGCGGCGTATCGTGCATGTAGACCTGATGCTCGTTGTGGAAGTTGATCTTCGTCGACGACATCGCGTTGATCTTGCCTGGGTCCTGGCGGAACATCAGGTTCGGCGCCTTTTCGGCGTTCCAGTCGACCGTCTCCGGAGACACTTCGCCGCCGCTGCCGTCGAACAGACGGATCGAGTTGCGTGCGAGGTAGGTCGGATCCTTGCGCATCAGCGGCATGATATCCTTCTGGATGATCGAGCGCGGCGCGGTCCAATAGGGGTTGAGAATAACCTCGTAGATCTTCGAGTTGAGAATCGGCGACTGACGATCGATCTTGCCGACGATCGCCGTGTGGCGCAGCGCCACGCGGCCGTTCTCCACCGCTTCGATATAGGCGGCCGGAATGTTGACCATCACGTAACGGCGGCCGAGATCGCCGGACATCGACTGCAGACGCACCAGGTTGGTCTGGAGCTGGCCGAGGCGGGTGTTGGCGTCGACGTTGATTGCCTTCAGCGTGTATTCGCCGATGACGCCATCCGGCGGCAGGCCATGGCGCGCCTGGAAGCGCTTGACGGCGCCTTCGACGTAGCTGTCAAAGGACGAGGAAACGCCGGCCGAACGCGGTAGATCGCCGGAAACCATCAGGCGCTGGCGGAGCTGCTGTACCGAGGGATCGGTAACGCCGAGCTCGAGCTTGACGCTGGTCTGGACCGTCGGCCAGCCACCTTGAGAAACGATGTTCTGGTAGTCGAAAATCGCCTGCTGCACGTGGGCGATCGTCTCCGGACCGAAGACAGGCGTATTCGAAACGACCGTCGTCGCGGTACGCGATGCCCCTTTCGCGTCAAACTGGTCGTCCCAGGAGCCGCGGCGAGGCGAATTGATGATCTCGTTCAGGGCATCCTGTGCGCTTGCCGCGCCGGCGACTGCCACAGCGCCGAAGGTTGCTGCCGAGCGCAGAAAGGCGCGGCGCGAGAATGCATCAATTCCATTCTTTTTCGACATATTCCTACCATCCCAATGCGTTGGCACGCGCCCTATGCGCTGAAACGCACGCTGCCGGAGCCCTAACACGATCGTGGTTAATAAAGGTCAACCAACGAGCCACCCTGCCCTCACATGATTTCACGATACCGCGAGTGAGGACCCTCATCCGGCAGGCGAAACGCGAAACGAATCCACACGTCAGAAAACACGTGGCCGCACCTACCGCATGTCGTCGTCGCTGTCACAGCAATATGGCCAATTCGTGTCTCCGCGAGGTTGAACCGCGACATGGCACGCCTTTTGCTTTTCACCACCGCGGGCGATTGGCGGACCAGCCTGCGGCTGGCAACATTTTGATTTTCTAATATTTTCCGCTTGGAAGGCAGCCCGAACGCCGGAATACGACGCTGCAGCGGTGCGGCTTTTCAGCAACAGGATGCGAAGGCCGCAAATGGCAAAGGTCGGACACGCAGGGATTGCGCCCGACCCTTGAACTGGAGGTTTTGACCTGGATTACAGGCGGTACATGATCGAGTCGTTCCAGAAGCGATCGAGACGCTGCAGCAGCTTGTTCATCTGGGTAAACTCGTCCGAACCGATGCCGCCGACCTTCTGGATCGAGCCGATGTGGCGCTCGTAAAGCTTGGCAACGGTTTCAGCGATGTCCTGGCCATCTTCCGTCAAGCTGATGCGGACCGAGCGACGGTCGACGCGCGAGCGCTGGTGGTTGATCAGGCCGAGATCGACAAGCTTCTTGACGTTGTAGGAAACGTTCGAGCCGAGGTAATAGCCGCGGGAGCGAAGTTCGCCGGCGGTCAGTTCCGAGTTGCCGATATTGAAGAGCAACAGGGCCTGGACGGCGTTGACGTCGCTGCGACCTTCGCGATCGAACTCGTCCTTGATGACGTCGAGCAGACGGCGATGCAGGCGCTCGACGAGGTGGAGGGATTCCATATAGAGACCGCGGATGGTTTCTTCCTGGGGGTCTCGGGGCGCAGCAACCTGCGGCTTCATCTTGGTGTTCATTTGACTGCCTCACTGTTTTGTTTGGCGGTGTCTGTTTGTCTTCCCGCCTTGAGTGAGACCCTATCGAATACGTCTAAAATTCTACTTAAACCGCAGCCTTAACAAGAGCTTGCCATTTGACGAGCCTGTCTCAGGGTGAATCAACTCTTACCTGCTTGGCCTGCCGCCAGCGCTGATAGAGCAGCGCCGCCCGGAAAAGAACGAAAGTCACGGCAACCGCCACATGCAGCACGACCAGCAATGGACGCGCGCCGAAACTGGCCGGATAGAACTCGTACATCGCGATTTCGATCGCCGCTGCGACCACCCAGACCACGGGCCCCCAGGAGACGAGCAACCAGAGGCCGAGGGCCGCAACGGGATAGACGACGGCAAGCGCAGTCGCCGCCGCACGCCATTCGGGCGTCAAGAGATCGAACCGCCCGGCACCGCCATGGGAAAAGCCGATCAGCATGGCCCAGTAGTTGAGTGCGAACCAGATGCATGAGGCGGAAACGAGGCGCAGGAAGAGACCGAAGAGGATCTCGGTCAGCGAGGGTTTCAGCACATGGGCAGAATCATGAAGCATGGCCGGCAAGATAGGGCGGGTCTTTCTCATCCGCCAGCGGGATCGCAGCTTCCCCTCCCCTACCGCATCATTGAGAGAAGAAATGCCGCAGCCCGTTTCCCGGTCGCGCGGTTCCCAATTGCCGCCGGCCCATGATAAAGCGCTTGGCCAACGACGATTTTGACGGGAAAGGCGCGGGCGCAATGAACGACAGGACAAATCTTGTGGACAGGATTACCGGCCACCGCCGCATGCGCCGTAACCGCAAGGCCGACTGGACGCGGCGACTGGTGCAGGAAAACCGCCTGACCGTCGACGATCTCATCTGGCCGATCTTCATCGTGCCGGGCAGCAATATCGTGCAGCCGATCGATGCCATGCCCGGCGTCAACCGCATGAGCGTCGACAAGGCCGTGGAAGCGGTCAAGGAAGCGGCCGACCTCGGCATTCCGGCGATCGCCACCTTCCCGAACGTCGACATGTCGCTGCGCGACGAGACCGGCTCCAACAGCCTTGCCGCCGATAACCTGATCAACCAGGCGACCCGCGCCTTCAAGAAGGCAGTACCCGAGATCGGCATCATCACCGACGTGGCGCTCGACCCCTTTACCAGCCACGGCCATGACGGCATCCTGCGCGACGGCGAGATCGTCAACGATGAAACCGTCGAGATGATCTCCAGGGCAGCGGTCGCGCAGGCGGATGCCGGCTCCGACATCATCGCCCCCTCCGACATGATGGATGGCCGCATCGGCGCGATCCGCCAGGCGCTCGACGCAGCCGGACACCAGAATGTCGGCATCATGGCCTATGCGACGAAGTTCGCCTCCGGCTTCTACGGTCCCTATCGCGAGGCGATCGGCACCGGCGGGCTGCTCAAGGGCGACAAGAAGACCTACTACATCGACCCGGCCAACGGCACCGAGGCGATCCGCGACGCGGCCCTCGACGTCGAGGAAGGCGCCGACATGCTGATGGTGAAGCCCGGCCTTCCCTATCTCGACATCTGCTGGCGCATGAAGGAGGCATTCGGCCTGCCGGTCTTCGCCTATCAGGTTTCCGGCGAATATTCGCAGGTCAAGGCGGCCGCCGCAAACGGCTGGATCGACGGCGACAAGGTGATGCTGGAAACGCTGCTCGCCTTCAAGCGCGCCGGCTGCGACGGCATCCTCAGCTATTTCGCCGTCGAAGTGGCTCGCATCCTCGCCAAGGGCCGCTAGACCAGCAATCCGATCAAGTCTTTTCTCCTTGTTTTGGCCGGGATGTGATCCCATATCCTCAATGGAACCAAGCGAGGCTGAAACGGATGACCATGCACAACGAAGAACTGAGGCTGCCGAGCAATGATTGGCGCGCCTATCAGGGCGTGCTGTCCCGGCGCATATTTGCCTTCCTGCTCGATTACGCCATCATCGGGCTGCTGTGGATTCCCGCGGCAGTCGTCGTTTTTTTCCTGGGCATCCTCACGCTCGGCCTTGGCTTCATGCTCTATCCGGCGCTCTTTGCGATCGTCGCGATGCTCTATTTCGGCCTGACGGTCGGCGGCCGCGAGCAGGCTTCGCCCGGCATGCGGATGATGGGCCTTGCGATCGCGCGCACCGACGGACGTCCGATGGATTTCCTGACCGCAATCGTGCATCTCGTCATCTTCTGGATCGCCAACGCCCTGCTGACGCCGCTGATCCTCCTGATCGGTCTTTTTACCGATCGAAGCCGCTTGCTGCACGACCTGCTGATCGGCACCGTCACCGTCCGCCGCGACATGTACTGACCGGAAGCGCAGACTATTGTCGACAACGCTAAAATAACTGGCCGGCGGAGGCGGAAGCTGCAAACGAGTGAGTTGACGTTTTCCATTCTTCCGCCATGCTATTGTCATGAACAACCGCGCGAAGATTGACCTCCGCACTCGATGAACACACAGACCGCACCGTCTCCGCAATTCTACCTGACTGCGCCGGCAGCCTGCCCTTATCTGCCGAACGAGATGGAGCGAAAAGTCTTCACCCACATGGTCGGCGAGCGCGCGCCGGAACTCAACGACCTCCTGACGCAGGGCGGTTTCCGCCGCTCGCAGAACATCGCCTATCGCCCGGCGTGCGAGACTTGCCGCGCCTGCATCTCGGTGCGGATCCTTGCCAACGAGTTCGCGCCCAGCCGCTCGATGCGCCGGGTGCTTGCGACCAATCACGACGTGATTTCGGCCGAGTATCCGGCCGAACCTTCCAGCGAACAGTACAATCTCTTCCGCCGCTATCTCGACCGTCGCCATCAGAAGGGCGGCATGTCGGACATGTCGGTCCTCGATTATGCAATGATGGTCGAAGACACGCACGTGCACACGAAGATCATCGAGTACCGCCTGCGGGTCGAAGGCGACGGGATCAGCCAGAAGGCGCGTGGACCGCTCATCGCCGCAGCGCTGACCGATCGCATGGGCGACGGGCTTTCCATGGTCTATTCGTTCTTCGATCCCGCCCACGAAGACCGATCGCTCGGCACTTTCATGATTCTTGACCATATTCGCCGTGCCAAAGAGCGCGGCCTTCCCCACGTCTATCTTGGCTATTGGGTCAAGGGATCGCGGAAGATGGGCTATAAAACAAAGTTTTTGCCGCAAGAACACCTTATGGCCCGTGGCTGGGAACGCTATGAAGGCGGGGACACCACCCTGGAAGCCGCTCCTACGAAAACGGGTTAGAAATTGAGTTCATCTTCTGATGCCGCGATGCACCGGCGCGGCCTTGCCATCACCGGCATCGGTGGCCTTGCACTTTCCTTCGACATCCCGCTCATTCGTTCCGCCGGTGGCGACGTCTGGTCACTGCTTGCCGTGCGCAGCCTGTCGACCTTCGTCATCGCGCTTGGCACCTGGTTCGTGATCAACCGCCTCTTCGGCCGGAAGATCTCCCTTCTGCCGGGCAAGACAGGCCTCGTGGTCGGGCTGTTCTACGGCATCAATTCCTGCACGTTCCTGCTTGCCGTCTTCAACACATCGACGGCCAACGTGGTCTTCATCCTCGCCTTCACCTCGATGTTCGCCGCCATTCTTTCCTGGATCTTCCTGAAGGAACGACCATCGAACGCCACGCTCGCGACCATGCTGGTCATGGTGTTCGGCGTCGGCTTGATCGTCCAGGACGGATTGGAAAGCGGCCATCTTTTCGGTGACGCGATGGCGGCATCCTCCGCCTTCCTGCTTGCAAGCGCGATCACGATCAGCCGCGCAAGCAAACGCGACATGGCGCTCGTGCCACTGGTCACAGCGATCTTCCCGGGAGCACTTGCGCTCTTGATGCTGCCCTCTTCGGGCTTCACGATTGCGGAACCCGGCTACATCTTCTTCAACGGGCTCGTGATGATCCCGCTTGCATTCTTCTGCCTTGCGACGGGACCGCGTTACCTCTCGGCGCCGGAAGTGGGCATGTTCTATCTGCTGGAAACGATCCTCGCGCCGATCTGGGTCTGGCTGGTCTTTGCCGAAACTCCGACGACGCAGACCTTGATGGGCGGCGCGATTTTGATCTTCGCCCTCATCGGCCATTCGCTCTGGCAGATGCGGAGCCGAGCGCTCAGGGCCGCAGTGGCCTGCGCCGAGTAGCGCAACCGGTCAATTGTCGCGGCGAGGACCGGTTGGCCGGGGGCGGCGCGATTTCTGATCCGTTTCGTTGAGACGATCGCGCACCGGCGTCCTCTCGGGCACAGGCTCCGGCGCGGCGGTTGCCAGCCTGGTTTCCGGCATTTGCACGCGCATCGCCCAAAGCTCGCGATTGGTGTTGATCCAGGTGGCTGCCTCGCTCAAAGGCGCCGGATTTCCGCTCAGCGATTCGCCCTCACGGCGCCGCAGGCGCGTGATGAGCCCGGCGGCTTCCAGTAGCGCGATATGCTTCTCCAGCTCTTCGCCTCGGACCGCCACCGCCGTGGCAATGTCGGCGACGCGCGCCTCACCGGCAAACAGGATCTCGAA
>NZ_JAEPRP010000244.1:0-8225 GCF_016652895.1 Ensifer sp. SSB1 | reverse complement strand
AGCGCCCCTGAAACGCGGCAGTTTCACCGCTGGATTCGAACTGGGCCGCCGGCCAGATGCCATAGAAGGTGAAGGCGGAACCGCTTTCCTGCCGGCAGTCGGTGCAGTGGCAAATGCCAACCCGCGTTGGCTCGCCGCGCACGGAAACCTTGACCTGACCGCAAAGGCATCTTCCCGAAAGCATCGCCATGACTTTGTCCCGCCTCGTAACTGCCGATATCTGAACCGGAAAACGCCGCGTGCGGCTCTTGAGTTCCGTCGGAGCCACCGGCCGGCGCACCGCAATCGCGGAACCTTTCGCCTTTTGACGTCTTCTGCGGATATCGAAAACGGAGGGTAACCGCGATGGCGCATGCCGACGAACAGGAGATCATCAACCTCGAGCAGGAGTTCTGGCAAACCATTCTGGAGAAGGACACCGAAGCGTCCGTGGCCATGCTGCCCTAACGCTCGATCGTCGTGGGCGCACAGGGCGCGGCGGTACTCACCCGGGACGACTATCGCAGGATGGCCGAGCAGGCCGAGAATTCCTGGAAGCTCAAATCCTTCCGCCTTGACGACGTCAGCGTGATCTTTCCGCGCGAAGACGTGGCCGTCATCGCCTACACGGTGACCGAAGAGATGGACGTCGACGGCGAACCTTTGACGTTGAAGGCCGCCGACGCCACCACCTGGATCCGTGAGAACGGTGGGTGGCGGGCCTCGCTCCACACGGAATCCGTCCTCGGCGATCCCTTCGGCCGCGACCGCAAGGCCGCGTAAGGTCCCGATTTAAGCCGGAGCGGCCAAGATCGCTGCCGAGAAATGGGGCGCGCGACAGGTGGCGCGCGCCAATCCCTGACCGCCTCATCCAATCCGATAAACCGTCTGCACCGCCGCTCGTTTTCGGTGTAGGATGCCGGCATGAGTGAAGCTCAGCCTCTCTTCGACATGCTGCGCCAAACCGTGCAGCCCGAGATCGCCGCAACTCTGGAGCGCTTTGTCCGGGAGGCGCCGGATCGCAAGCTCTGCCGCGTCAATGCGCTGGCCTTTGCCGCCGAACAGGGGCTCAACGAGGAAAAGACGATCGCGGCTTTCCTGCATGCCTCGCGCCTCGGTATCTTCGAACTCTCCTGGAATGTGCTGTGCCCCGGCTGCGGCGGCGTGCTCGACGCCAACACCTCGCTGAAGACCGTGCAAAGCGACACCTATACCTGCTCGCTCTGTGCTGCCGGCTACGAGCCGACGCTGGATGAGATGGTGGAGGTCACCTTCACCGTGAACCCGCGCATACGCCACATCGAGGCCCACAACCCGCACGAACTGCCGCCGCTCGAATATTTCCGCCAGGTCTATTGGGGCTCCGGCATCGAGCTGCCGGACGAGGGCTACGAGGCCCAGGTCGACGATTTCATGCTGGAGGCGCTGGAGCTGCCTCCCGGCGAAAAGGCGGTGATCTCGCTGCAGCTGCCGGCGGAGTTCATCATCGTCTTCGAGCCGGTGACCCACGCCGCGCAGTTCATCGACGTCAAGGGCGAGCCGACCAGGGAGCGGCGCACGCTGTCGCTCGTCTTCGATCGCGGCCATCGCCACGACGAGGCGCTGGTCATGCAGCCGGGCCCGCTGCGCATCCAGGTGGAGAACCACACGGATGTCCGCACCCTGCCCTCGGTCTGCATCGCCAACGATGCGCTGCACGATATTCTCGGCCGCCGCCGGCCGTTCCTGACGGCCAAGCGGCTCCTCTCCAACCAGACGTTCCGCGACATCTATCGCACGGACACGATCGACGTGGACCAGCGGCTGAAGATCACCAGCCTCACCTTCCTGTTCTCGGATCTGCGCGGCTCGACCGAGCTTTACGAACGGGTCGGCGATCTCGCCGCCTTCGATCTGGTGAAGACCCACTTCAGCGTCGTCAACGAAATCGTCGCGGCCGAAGCGGGTGCGGTGGTGAAGACGATCGGCGACGCGGTCATGGCAACCTTCCCGACACCGGACCGGGCGGTCGCCGCCGCCATGCGCATGCGCGAGGCGATGCGCAAGCTCAACGATGACCGGGGCTCGGAGGATCTGCTGCTGAAGATCGGCATCCACGAAGGCCCATGCATCGCCGTCAGCCTCAACGAGCGGCAGGACTATTTCGGCCAGACGGTCAACATCGCCTCACGCGTCCAGCACCTTGCAGGCTCGCGCGAGATTTTCGCCACCAGCTCCGTGCTCGACGACCCGCGCGCCGCTGGTCTGCTCAGCGACCGCGGCCTCAATCCGCAATCGCACAACGTTGCTCTGCGCGGCATCACCCACGAGATCAGCATTTTCTCAATCCCCTGAGCCTGGCCGGCGCATTGAGCGTCAGACCACAGGAGGCATCAAGGTCAACACGTCGCCATCATCCGGAATGAGCAGCCTGGTCAAGGCGATGCCGTGGGCGCTGGCAGCGACGCGCAGGTCGCCTCGGCTGACCGTCGCATGGTCGAGCGCCTCCATGTGAGTGGCAACCACGACGCTCTTTTTGGAGGCCTCGCAGACCGCGATCGTCTGCGCCGCATCCATCACGATCAGGGCGCCGTCCCAGCGCGCACCGCAGGAGTGGGTGACGATCACATCCGGATTCGTGTCGTGGATGGTCTTTTCGACGGCCGGATAGAGTACCGTGTCGCCGGCCCAGTAGACCGTCGGCTCGCCCTTGGCTTCAAGGCTGAAGCCCATGACCGGCCCCATGTCCTGAACGACAGGACCAAGGCCGTGGCTGCCGTCGCGTCGAGTGAGCTTCAGGCCCTGCCACTGCGCCTTGCCGAGGAGTGGCGTGACGTCGCGAAAGCCGGCGCCGCGGATCGCCTCCTCGTCGCCCGGCTGACAGAAGATCGGCAGGCCCTTCGGCACGCGATGCTTGGCGGTGTCGTCGAAGTGGTCCTCGTGCAGGTGCGAGATGATGACGAGCTCGACGCCTGCGAGAATGGTGTCGGTGTCGAACGGCAGATCGACCAACGGATTGGGCGCACGCCCGGCAAAGGACGGCAGGCTGTCCTTCGGCCCGAGGAAGGGATCGATCAGCACCGTGTGACCGGCATAGTCGAGCTTGAGCGTGGCGTTGCGGATAAGCTGGAGTTTCATTGGGGGTCCTCCTTTGCCGGAACCGGCCTTGACTGTCGCGGCGATCCTTGCGCATGCGGCAGCGAAATCAAGCCCCCAAATGACGCGCAAGGGTTGAGAAACGCCATCGCCCGTCACTCCCGCACCTGTTTGAAGGCGGCAGCATGCGCTGCCCCCTCACCGCCAGCCGCAATCCCACGGCTGGCCCCTTGCCACCCGATGGCAGGCAAAGGCGCGGCCGCAGGAATGGGTGGCGGCGATCGTCGTCCGGCCGCGGCCGGAGCCGCGGGCAAACATCTGCCGGAAAGCGACGTCAGCATTTTCAGGGCAACTGGCAAAGCTCTTGTTCTGCAGTTCGGCCGGCGGGCTGATCGCGCGGGTGCCGGCGTTTTTCTGCGGTGTCTTGACCGTGCCTTGCGTCTCGCCCGGTTGCGGCAGCTTCGCCTCGCGCCGGATCGTGACGCAGCGACCGTCTTTTGCCTCTTCGTTGCGGCCGCAGGCAAGCGGGCAGATCCGCACCTTCTCCGACTTCAGACGATCGAGCACGTCGCTGGAAGGTTCGAGCGTCGCAAGTTCGAGCTTGCCGTACTTCGCGAAGGCTTCGAGCGCCCTGCGACTGCCGGCACCCCAGACGCCATCCTCGCTGCCGGCGCGACAGCCGAGCCGGTTGAGCTCGACCTGTACTGAACGGGCCAATGTCCTGTCATCGGCACCAGACGCAGCCAGCGCCGGATCAATGGCCGCAACGGCCTGACCACCCGATCCGTCGGTCACACCTTGGGATGGAGGCGCTGACGCACGCTCGATGATCTTGATCTTTGCCTTGGCGAGCGAAGCGAAGGCACCATCGGGATACTGCTGCAGATAGGCGTCGAAGAGGTCGCGATCCGTCGCATCCTTGATCGTTTCCCAATAGGCAAGCTCGGCGGCCTGCCTCGTCACGGGCGCCTCCGCCGGTGCCGGCTTGCCGTCATTGGCGGGTTTCAGCACCACCTCGCCGGTCAACGAGGAGTTGTCCCAGGGAACCTGCTTGCCGCCGGTTGCCGCCAGCACGTCGCGGCGCACATCGATCAGCTCGCGCGTGATGTCGCGCCCCGGCTGGCCAAGATGTTTCAGGAGTGCCGATGTGAACGGCGAGTTTCGCCCTGAGCCGTCGAGCGCGACATTGCCGGGCTGGGTGGAAAAGGCGATCAGCGTGCCGATGCCGGTGCCGACCTTGGCAAGACCGCGCCCAACCGAGGCCGAGCGCGTGCCCATCGAGCGGGCGAGATTGACCGCCAGAGGATTGTCGCGGCAGGCGTCAAGCAGCACGACATTGACCCGCGTGCTTCTTTCCATCGCCGACAGGATCAGGTTCATCGGCACCGCCTCGAATTCGAGGTCGACAGAGGAAGCGAGCGTGGCATCGACGGGGGCGAGATAATTCTCGCCGTTCACCTGCAGGCCGTGCCCGGCATAGAAGAACAGCGCCAGATCGGCGCCGTCGAGCCGGCCGACAAAGTCGCGCAGCACCCGCCGCACTCCAACAAGGTCGAGGTCCGCGCCGGTCACCACCTCGAAGCCGAGCCCTTCGAGCTTGGCCGCCATGTCGTGGGCATCATTGCCGGGATTGGGCAAGGCGGCCACATGCTGATAGGCGGAATTGCCGATGACCAGCGCAACGCGCTTCTCGGCCAGCGCCTGCGAGGCGCAAAGGACCAGCAGAATGGACACGGCGATGCGAAGGAATGGCATGGCTCCCCCGGCAATTCGCTGATGTTCGCGACGATGCGCGTCAGCCCCAACGACCAAGCGTGCTACCTGCAATGGGTCCTGTCAATGCAAGGACGGCGCCCACCGGACCCACGCCTGGTTCATTGCCACAACGGGCGAGACCAGAGTTTCATTCGCTGATCATTTGGGATTAGGCATCAGTCTCGCAGCCCGGCCATCGGGAAGATCCGCGCGCCGACACGCTTATCAGCGAGGGGCGTGACCTGCTATCAGCAGCGCTTGCCTGCGCATCGAACGCATGGATATGGGAGCGAATGTTGGGATTGTCGCCCGGCAACGGCGCGAGACGGTCGCACCGTTGCGGCGGAATGGGAAGTTTACTTCACGACGACATTGCCGTTGACGATGTCGACATTCTCGTCGCCCTGCAGGCCGATGCGGTCACCGCTCGGCGCCGTCACGAAACAGCCGCTCGGGCAGATCATTTCCGTTGCTCCGGATGCGATGGCCACTTCCATGCGGCTTTCGCCCTCGACGACGACCAGGACGGCGGTCTCGCTGTCCTTGTTCGTGACGGTCGCGGCACTGGCAGCACCCGCCGTCGGCACGTAGGCCATCAGCACGCCGGAAAGCAAAGCAATCACAGATTTCTTCATCGCCCATCGGCGCCCGACGCGCCGCCCTCTTGCCGAGCCGGCCGCCCCGTCGGTTTCGCGACGCTGCGCCGGCCACCTCTTCAGCCGGTGACAAGCGTAGTCGGTCACCGAAAGAATTGCATGCTTTTTATCTTGGGCTGGCTGAATAGGCCGTGAATGCTCCGTTTATCAGCGGTTTGGGTTGGAACGCCGGCTGGCGGCGCGCCGGGCGCTGCCTTCCTCCACGCGCTCCTCGTCCAGCGGCGCTGCTAAAGCCGTCGTCGCTTTGCTCGACGAGGTCGCCTTGGCCGAAACCCTGTCCTCGGCAGGGGTCGCGCCCTTGGGCTCGCCAACCTTCTCCGGCTCGTGGCTCTCGATGCCCGTCTGGTCCTCTACCGGCACGTCCTCGATCTTCACCGGGAACGGCTCGCCGATGCCTTCATCGCGGAAGCGCTCGTAGATCGACACGCGCAGGTCGTTGCGCACGCCACCACCGGTCAGCACGTCGGCCACGTAGATGCGGAGTTCGAAGGTCATGCGATCGTCGCCAAACGCAGTGAAGCCGACGCTCGGCGACGGGTTCTTGAGCACCATCGGATGGGCGGCGGCGATCTCGGACAAAAGCTCCATGATCCGACGCGGCTCGCTGGCATAGGTCACGGTGACGGCGATTTCGGAGCGGCCGAGCTTGTTGCGGTGCGTCCAGTTGCCGACCGAGGCGTTGATCAGCAGCGAGTTCGGCATCATGATCGACTGGTGCTGGAAGGTCTCGATCTCGGTCGCGCGCACCGAGATGCGCTTGACGAAGCCTTCGGTCGTGCCGCTGACGATCCAGTCGCCCACCTTGAACGGCCGCTCGACGAGCAGGATCAGCCCCGAGACGAAGTTCGAGACGATGTTCTGAAGGCCGAAACCGACGCCGAGCGAGAGGGCACCGGCGACGAGCGCGAGGTTCGAGAGATCGATGCCCGCCGCCGAGAGGCCGATGAGGCCCGCAAGGCCGACGCCGGTATAGCCGATGCCGGTGCGGATGGAGTTGCGCACGCCGGCATCGACCCGGCTGCGCGCCATGATGTTGCCGTCGATCCAGCGCTGCACGAAGCGGGTGACGACATAGCCGAGCGCAAAGAACAGGACGCCTGCGAGAATGCCGACCAGCGAAATGGTGATCGAGCCGATCTTGATCTCGGTCACCATCCGGTAGGCCCAGGACTCGATGTCGGCGACCTGGAAGCCCCACTGCAAGAGGATCAGCGGAATGAAGACCATCACGACCAGCGCGTAGATGCTGAGACCCGCGGCAAGACCGATCTGGTCGAGCCCCACCTGTTCCAGATTGAAGCGCCGCTCGAGATAGCGCCCGGCCGCCGTCTCGGCAAAGGCGCCCTGCTTTGCCACCGCCCGGCCGGTCAGAATGCCGATATACATCGTCACCACGATCGCGCCGGTGATGATGATCTGCGTGGCGATGAAGCGCGCGAGACCGACATAGCCGGACACGGCGGCAATGATCAGCAAGGCGCCGGTCGCAAGCAGCGCGAAGGACACGACCCGCGGCCAGGCGTGGCCATGCCCATCGAAGGACTCGTCCTTCCGAAGTGTCGATGGAGGCGATGTAGCTCTTGACGACGGTGAGGACCACCGGCGAGCCGAGCGCCTCGCTGACGCCACCGAACAGGTAATCGAGACCGTTGACCAGCGCCATGGCGAAGATCGCGATCATCAGCATCCTGGCGCCGCGATCGGAAACCCTGACGAGCCGCCAGCGCGCATCGCGCGGCGACAACACCGCCTGGGCGAGCCTGGTGACGAAGAACACCACCACCGCCACCCCGAGCGTAATGGCAATGATCGGTGCGATGTCGGAGCGCAGCACGTTGAAGCCACGCAGGAACAGGAAGCTCGAGATCGCGAAGGCGGCCGAGGCGATCGTCGGGATCAGCGTGGACCAGAAGGCGACCGACAGGCGGCGGAAGTAGCTCGGCTCCTCATCGGTAATGTCATGCTCGATCCAGGGACGGAATAGCCTGCGGCTGCCCGAAAGGAACACGAGCGCCGCCAGGAGCGACAGGAACAGCGCCGTCAGGAGCGGCACACGCTTGTAGTTCCAGGCAAAGCTCAGCCAGCTCCCGACACTACGCGAGAGCACGCGGGTTTCGTCCGCCGTCGCCGTCAGCGCGTCGTCGAACATGCCGGTCGAGACTTCGGTGTTCTTCAGGAGCGTGTTGGAAAACAGCGCGCGCCTTGTCGCGGTAATGGCGTTGGAAAGCTTGGTCGCCTGTACCGACAGGCCCTCGGCCTCACCAGTCAGCGCGTTGATGGCACCGCGCTCCGCCACGAGGCGCTTGCGCTCGGCGGACACGATATCGGCCTCCGCGGGCTGCCCTTCGGCCGGCGGGTCGCCAAGTTCGGTAAGCCGCGCCTTGATCTCGTCGAGGCGCGGACGGGTCGAGACCGACACGCCGATGATCTGCTTGAAGAGTGCATCGACCTGCACCTTCAGTTCGGCAAGCGCGGTGTCGTCGTCCTTCGCCTTTGACACGAGGTCCGTCAGCCGCTTCAGCTCGTCGCCAGCCTTGGCAAGCTGCTCGGTCGCCTGGCTCTGGCCCGGGGCTGCGCCATCGTCCTGTGCCGCGCTCTGGGCGGGAGCGGGCGCGGTCTGGGCCGGTTCCGTGGTCGTCGCGGCCGGTGCGGCCACATCCGGCGTCGCATCGTTTGCGGCTTGGTGGGCGTTATCCTCGGTCGGTGTCGTCTCATTGCCAGCGGCCGGCTGCGTTGCGGTCTGCGCCGACTGGGACGGTT
>NZ_JAEPRP010000243.1:0-8241 GCF_016652895.1 Ensifer sp. SSB1 | reverse complement strand
AAGGCGACCTGGGGCACACGCTTGGCAAAGGCCGGGTCGAACTTGCTTTTATCGAAATCCTGACCGGGGACAATGCCAAGCTCGGCGAGCTTGGCAATCATCGGTGCATCCGCCTCACTCGGCGGGTTTCGTTTCAAGAGCTCGGCAAAGAGGGTGAAGTATTCAATGGCATCCATGCCATTGACCTGCTCGCGAACGGCAGTCTCCATATCGATGGTCGGATCGACCTTGCCTTTGGGTGCTGTCCAGTCCTTGCCCCATGCACTCAAGGGATAGAGCTTCACTTCGTCCTGGAGCTGATGAACTTCGGCGTAGTCCTCCTGGGTACCCGTGCAATAGATGCGTCCAAGCAGCCAAACGATGCTCGTCGGAGATTTGTATTGGGTCACGCCGTCGGGAAGTGTGCCTTCCCAGCCGGGTCCTGTCACCACGAATGTCTGGGCCTCGGTGCCCGTCGTGCGCTTTCCAGGAACGTCGAAAACGGTCGTCCAGCCATCCAGCATTGGGAACAGGGCGTAACGATCCTTGAGGTCGGGCAGGGTGATGACCCAGGGCTCATCGCCCACGTCGAAGAACGCGGTCGTATAAAGGGTATCTGCGTTCGGTGCGGTCACATCCCGAAACTTGGCGTCCGGATACTGGCGCAGCTTGATCAGATGCCCCATGGGGCCACGGGTTCCTTCAGGTTCCGCGACGTTGGTAATCACGCGCCGGGTCAGCTCCATCGTTACCAGTGGATAGGCATAAGTGTACGCCTCGACGGCGAGCGCGAATTCGTCGAGCCCTTCTGGCAGATCCGCCACCAACCCGTCGGCGGCAGCACCAGGTCTTGCGAGAGAACCTGCCGCCAGCACTCCAAGACCGGCGGCCGTCAAGTCACGACGCGTAATATCCATTCTATTCCTCCATCGAAAAATCGAGTTGCGACGTAATGCTGTGAGTTCAGTCAATGTAAACGACGACGTAGCGCCCGCCGGACGGCTGGTAGTAGACCCCGCCGCAGCGCCACACGACCGTGCCACTGACACTCGTGCTAACGCAGCCTGTGGGCAGTGCGGCAACATACACCGTGGAGCGGCGGATCACTCGGCGCGTGGTGCGGCGAGCGACACCGGCGACACTTCCAGGCGTCAACGGCCGTCCCACGACCGCATGCGCCTCGGATACGAACGAGCCGAAGGGCCAGGGAGCGGGAGCGTCCGCCGCGAGCATGGCGAAACCGGCAATGGCGAGTGAAAAGATCTTTGCGTGCAGCTTGCGCGTCCTCATTGCACTGCCTCCAGCGAAAGCTCGCCGGTGACATCGGCATGGACGTGTTCGAGCTTCTTGGCAGCCGCTGGCGGGGCGAATTGAAACTGTTCGCCTTCGATGCCATCCGACTTCCAGTTGCTGAGCCGCAGCGAATATTGCGGCGCTCCCGTAGTCCATTTGGTCGTGATCACGTATTTGAGCGGCAATGGTCTGCTGCCCCTGCTGATCCAGATTTGCCATTCGGCAATGTCGGTCCTGAAGGCGAGATGATCACATTCCACCCCATTGACGAAGGCCGATCCGACAACGGTTCCTTCCGTCACGCCGTCAGTGAGGACCGCATAGGGATCTCGTGCCAGAAAATCCGCTCCCGCAGCATCAAGTCCTATGGCAGCGCGAAGCTCCTCGGCCGCATCTTCAACACTCGGACCGGGGCTCCGAAGCTGCGCGTAAACGTTCAGCACTTTGTCGTGCAGGGATATCGTGTCGCCATCAAATATCACCTCCGCCTGGGCAAAGGGACCCATGCGCTTCAGTCGAAAACCTTGCTCGCGATCGATGGCAATGGAGCCGGAGGCGCTGTACTGGATTTTCTGGCCTTGCAGATTAACGACTTCCTGATCGACGTCATAGTCGGCACTGAGGGTCGGCGCCGACTTGAGAGCTTCGCTCATCGCGGCCAGGATCCGATGCGCCTCAGGTTCGATTCCGTCTTGCGCCGATACCGGCCAGGCCACCATGCAACCAGCAACCACCAACATTGCGGTGAACTGGCGCCGCCGAACTGCGCCGGGTAATCTCAGTCCGCCATCCATTCACTCACCCACAGGCTCGTTGATTTGCTTGCCGGCCGGGTCTCGCAACGGTTCTGCTGGTCTAGTGCGGAAGCATCCCGGGCCTAGGGATTACTGCTGTATTAGCCGCGTGTGATCTTACCATTTCACGCCAAGTTGCAACTTTAATGTTGCATGCGACCGTGGGCGGAAATCCGGTCAAAGAAAGAATGCCGACGCGGACGCTTCAGTGACGCCAAAACCCGCGCGGTTGATTTTGAGAACTTGCCTAGACCTCGGCGTCGCAGTTATGCCTTCGACTGCTCCGCAAAGGGGTTCAGGCAGCGACATCGCCTTTGGCGTGGTGTACGGCGACGCCGCCCGCCCGAGTTCAGTCAATGTTCCCGTTCTGCGCGTCTGGGATCGCATAATGTATCGACTGGAATGCCTTCAGGCCGCCGATAATTCAGGTCATCACACCGCGATTATCAGGCTGCCCCTAGTAACCTGTCGCGTTGGCCGGATAGGGCTTCACCGGCTTTTTGCGCGCGCTTGCGTGTTCCAGCGCCGAGAGCGCCATAGCGTCCCATTGGGAGAGGACGTGGTCTGCGTCGTAGCGCCGGACGTTGGCCTCGGCGTTTGCGGCGAGGCGGGTGCGGAGGGTGTCGTCGCCCATCACGTCGGACAGGGCGTCCGCGAGTGCGGTGATGTCGCCGTTTGGCACGAGGATGCCGTCCTCGCCGTCTGCGATCATGTCTGTTGGGCCCCAGTCGCAGGCAAAGGAGACGACGGGGAGGCCGGCGGCCATGGCTTCGAGCAGGACGATGCCCCAGCCCTCGTAGCGGGATGAGAGAACGAAGGCGTCGGCGGTCTCGAGCCAGAGGCCCGGCCTCGGCGTGAGACCGGGCATTTCCACCCGGTTGCTGAGGCCGAGCGCGTCGCGCTGAGCTTCCAGTTCCCACCTTGCTTCGCCTTCGCCCCAGATGACGAGCTTCCAGTCGGGATGCTGATCGGCGATCCTCGCGAAGGCCTCCAGTAGGAGATCGAAGCCTTTTTGGCGGGTCAGGCGGCCGACGGCGGTAAGCACATTGTTGCCGCGTTTGTTTTCCCAGCCGGCGGGCAGGTTGATGGCGTTGGGGATCACCCTTCCATGGCGACGGATCTCTGGCGAGAAGTAGTCAAGCGCTCCCTTGGTCATCGTCACCAGCGCGAACGCGCGCGGATAAAGGCGAAGCTGCAGCCATTTCCAAAGGGAGCCGAAGGGTTGCGCCGCCGGGTTGTTGCGTTCCGATATGATCACCGGAAGGCCGAGACCTCTCGTTGCCAGCAGCGCTAGAACGTTCGTGCGGGTGAGAAAGCTCAGGACGAAATCCGGGCGGGAGTTGCGGATCACCGAACGCAGGCGGTGGAGCCGTCGGATTACCAGCCAGGCGGCGTGCAGCTTTGAGGCCTTCTGCACCGGTACGTCGAGCCGCCTGAGGGCAACCCGTGGATCGAGCCTGTAGTAGGGTTCGGAGGCCGGAGCTTCGAGCGTGATAACGGTGACGGCGCAGCCAAGCCGCGCCCAATGGCTGGCAACGAGGCTGACGACGTGTTCAGTCCCGCCGGCGCCGAGTGCTGAAACAAGAATGGTTATGCGCGCACCGGCAATGCCGGCCGCTCCGGCGATGCCGGTGCCCTTAGCCTGATCCAATTTGGCTTGCCACCTCACTCTCCCAGTTAGCCACCACAAGAATGCCGCATGGGATAACATATATCGTGACACGATATAAATAAAGTGGCGTTCGCGTCCCATGCCCGCGGTCACGAGGCGGAGCCGTCCAATCTGGGTCGTTGGAATGAGCAAGCTGTCGGTGGTTTGGGGTTAAGCCTCGGACGGACCATTCGTCTGCAAATTGCCGAGCAGCTCTATCAAGCGCGGCGCCATATGACGGATCTCGGTCAGATGAATGGCGCTCAATCGCGTAAGGACGTCTTCGGCCTTGGCGGTGAGCGCCAACGTCTGGCGGCGCTTGTCGGACGGATCGGTCTCCCGCGTCACATAGCCTGCCCCCACAAGCCGCTCGACGAGTTCAGAGGCAGTGTGCCGGGCAACGACCAGGCGCTCAGACAAGACCCCGACCGTCATGGGAGTTTCGCCGCGATGGCCTTTGATCGATAGCAGGGCCTGGTGTTGTTGACTGGGGAGCCCCTCCTGCTGCGCTGCCGACGTCGAGAAATCCATAAAACGACGCAGGGTGTAGCGCAGGTTAGCCAGCGCCTCATAGTCGGCATCAGTAAGTGCGTCTTGTTCCTTGGCCACAGACCTGTCACCAGCACTGTTTTAGCTGCCTACGTCCATACCCGTCTAGGCGCCGTCTGCCAACTCCGTCTTGATTTATATCGTATTACGACATATTACCGCTGCGGTCGATCACACCCACCGTTCCGCCGGCTCAGCAGGTATACCGATGTCATCGAAATCTTCCCGTCCGCATCAGCACGATTTCATGGGCGGTCTTGCACGCCGCGAAGCCGGCGACTTCACCACCGATAGGCGCGTGCTCCTGTTGATTGGAATGGCGCTCATCGTCGGAACCGGCGGCGCGTTTGCGGCCTGGTTCCTCGTCAATCTGATTGCGCTTGTCACCAACATCGCCTGGTTTGGGCGGGTGAGCACGCAGGAGGCGCGGATAGCCGACGTGATCTTCTCACCCTGGATGGTTTTGATCCCGGTGGTGGGTGGGCTCGTCATCGGCCTGATGGCGCGCTTCGGCTCGGAGAAGATCCGCGGGCACGGTATACCGGAAGCGATAGAGGCCATCCTGATCGGCGGCAGCCGTATGTCGGCAAAGGTCGCCGTACTGAAGCCGTTGTCGTCAGCCCTTTCGATCGGCACAGGAGGACCGTTCGGAGCAGAGGGGCCGATCATCATGACCGGTGGTGCCATCGGTTCGCTGTTCGCCCAGTTCTTCCACATGAGCGCAGCGGAGCGAAAGACCCTGTTGGTCGCTGGGGCGGCGGCAGGCATGACGACAATTTTCGGCTCACCCGTCGCAGCCGTCATGCTCGCGGTCGAACTCCTTTTGTTTGAATGGAAGCCGCGTAGCTTCATTCCCGTCGCGGTCTCAGCTTGCGTTGCCATCTCGTGGCGACCGCTGTTGTTCGGCACGGGACCGCTTTTTCCTACGCACTTTCAGGCCGACCTTCCTGGGTGGGGGATTCTGCGTTGTGCGGGGGTGGGGATTGTTGCCGGCCTCCAGTCCGGGCTGCTCACAACCTTGCTTTACAAGATCGAGGATTTGTTTGAACGCCTGCCGATCCACTGGATGTGGTGGCCGGCGCTCGGGGGGCTTGCCGTTGGGCTTGGTGGCCTGATCGAACCCCGTGCTCTTGGTGTCGGCTACGATGTCATTGAAGGGTTGCTGAAAAACAGCCTGCCAACATCGACGGTGGTTGCCATCCTCTTGGTGAAAACCACGATCTGGCTGATCGCTCTCTCGTCCGGTACATCGGGCGGTGTGCTGGCGCCGTTGCTGATCCTCGGAGGCACAGTTGGATGGCTGACGGGCCTGGTGCTTCCGGGCGACCCGGGGTTCTGGGCACTGCTCGGCATGGCGGCGATGATGGGCGGAACAATGCGCGCTCCGCTGACGGGAACGTTTTTCGCCATCGAGATTACTGGTGATCTCAACGCGCTCATCCCCTTGCTGGCAGCCACGATTGCCGCCTACGCCGTAACAGTCCTCTTGCTCCGGCGCTCGATCCTCACGGAGAAAATTGCCCGCAGGGGACAGCACATCAGCCGTGAATACGGGGTCGATCCTTTCGAGTTCGCGCGAGCTCGCGATATCATGGTCAGCAGCGTCGACACGTTGCCGGCGACGATGTCAGTGGCGGAAGTGTGTGCACATTTTGCTGCGGCGGAGGATGCGCACCGGACCTATCCCGTGGTTGACGGGACCGGAGTGCTTGTCGGCATGGTTTCGCGAGCGGATGCGCTTCGGTGGCAGCGAGGTCCAGACATTGGCCCCGACCTGCTGGCAGACAAGGTATCGGACGCCTCGATCCCGATCGGGCATCCCGACGATACCGTCGGCCATATTGCGGACATCATGATTGCGACCGATGCCGCGAGAATCCCGATCACCGATCCGATGTCCGGGACTTTGGTCGGCCTTGTCACCCGCAAGGATCTGCTGCGCCTCAGGCAGTCCCACACATTCGCTGAACTGGAACGGCGACCTTATCTGGGAAAGACTTTTCAGAGGAGTTGAACAGCGGGGCCCGCTTCGGGCACGTTTTACTTGCTGCGCCCATCCGAGACGCTCCATTACCTGCCATGGGCTTGCCCAAAAATAACCTGCCGCTAACATTCAAGGCAACCAGCACAACACGGTGAACCGATGCCGAGCTTTACACTGGATACCAACTGTCTGGTCGATGTCGACGAGGAACGGCCAGCCCAGGGCGACGTGTTGTCACTGATTGAAGCCGCAAGGCGCGGAGAAGCCGATCTGGCGATGTTGGCCTCGAGCGCCTCTGAACGCCAGCCCGGCGGGCGCCGCTTCGATCACCTTGCGGATTTCAAGGAAAGGATGACAGCAATCGGTCTTAGCGACATCACGCTGCTAAGACCCATCGCAAGGCACGGTCTTTCGTTCCAAGGTTTCGGCATCATGAGCGAAGAGGCGGCAGTCTGTCGCGAGCGTCTGATTTTCACGACGCTTTTCCCAACAACGCCGCCACGCTGGTCCGACTTTGCGGCAATGAGCGGTTTGGATCAAAGGGATCTGCGCAACGCTGCTGCTTGGAAGTGGCGCAATTGCCTGGGCGCCGCCCAGGCCTTCTGGGCGCATGAGTACGCCAAGCGCGACGTCTTTGTGACTTCCGACGGGGCATTTTCACGCCTGCGTAACAAAACCGAGTTTGCTGATGCCGTTGTCATGACGCCCGCGCAAGCTGTTCAGTCGTTAACTCTAGGATCATCACTGCGCATGCGAAGAACCTGAGCGCGTCGTGTTTGCTGCGCCGCACACTCGTCTTGACATTTTGTGCGATGCACATAAGCTCCTGCTTATAAATTAGGTAGCCATCATGGAGACACCCAAATGTTCAACTTCGCCGATGCAAACAAAACGAGCAAAGAAGCCCTCGAGGCGGCTGTGAAGGGCTACTCTGCGTGGACGAACGGTCTCCAGGCGATCGCCAGTGAAGCTACTGAGTATTCGAAGACGTCGTTTGAACAGAGCATCGCGCATGTTCAAAAAATATCGGGCGTTCGCAGCGTCGAGGCTGCGTTCGAGCTCCAGACCAACTACGTCAAGGCGAGCTTTGAGGGATTCTTCGCCGAGGCGACGAAGATCGGCGAAATGTATGCTGATCTCGCAAAGTCTGCCTACGACCCCTACGAAGCGCCGATTGCGAAGGCGTCCGCTTCTGTCAAGGCCGCGGCTGCAGCCTGATCGTCGAGTGGAGAGAACGTCGCGCGAGAGGGTGGTTGCAGGAATTGCGACCACCCCTTTTGTATTGATGGATCGTGAACTGAGAGGCTGCGGGGCTTGTTCGAGAGAACGGCAGCCAGCCGCCGCTCGACCCGTCTTCGTCGTTCACCTGATCGACCAGTCGATGAGGGCGTCGGCCTGCTCGTCGGCTGCCATTTCTCGGAATTCCCAGTGCCCTTTACGCCAGCGCCGCCAGTAAAACTTCCCGTCCCGGCCGGCTTGGTGCCATGCGGTCCAACCAAGTGCTCCCATCACAAAGTCCCGAACGATGGCCCGCATGGCGGCCACAGCTCAGGCTTCAGCAATTACGATGTCGTCGCGGATCAGCCTCGCGAGCTCGTCTGCGTCGGTCACGCCAAACTCATACCAGTTGATCAGCGTTTTGGCGGTTCGGCCGCCTTCCTGACTATCGGCGCGATGACCGCGCTCATCGCACCAGTCTCGCAAAATTCGGCGAAGCACGACAATCGTTTCTGAAGTCACCGCCGATTTTGGCCAATCCGTCGTCCACATTGCCACCGCCCCCTCTGAACAACTAACAGTATTCGGACTGTGGCCAGACTCACAAGGGGTGAAATCAAGAGATATCTAATGTTAAGCGCGCCGGTCCGACGAAGTGCTATGCACGCCCCTCCCGCATTACGGCCCACAAGTCTCACTCAAGCAGAACGGAATATAAGTAAGCGCGGAATTCCCCGCACCTGTTCATAGACGTGGCAGTGAGGGAGTCTGTG
>NZ_JAEPRP010000242.1:0-8260 GCF_016652895.1 Ensifer sp. SSB1 | reverse complement strand
GGAGTTGGGTCTGCGGCGGCTCGAACTTCCTGCCCAAGGAGCACATCGCGCTTTATAAGGCATGCGTCGTCGAGGGCAATTTCGCCAAGGGCCGGCGGATCATGTCGGCGCTGATGCCGCTGATGCGTGTACTCGAACAGGGTGGCAAGTTTATCCAGTGCATCAAGTATGGCTGCGAAATGGGCGGCTTCCTCGCCGGTCCTCCGCGTCCCCCGCTGAAGCCGCTGAACAAGGACGACACGAGGCAACTCGAACAGGTGGTGCGCGTTTTGAAGCGCACGATTGCGCAAATCGAAGCGGAGGCATGACATGGGCGATCTTCTGACACACGACGAGTACAAGGCAATTGCCGCGAACATCACTTTTCCCACCCAGGCGTTCATTGATGGCAGTTTCCGGCCTGCGATCTCCGGCAAAACCTTCGAGACGACCAACCCCGCGACGGGCGAAGTGCTCGCAACGGTAGCGTCCTGCGGCCCCAATGACGTCGACTTTGCCGTTTCCAAGGCGCGCGATGCCTTCGAAGACGGTCGTTGGTCGCGACTGCATCCGAGCGCACGCAAGGAAATCCTCATCAAGCTTACCAAGCTTTTGAAGCGCAATGCGCGCGAGCTTGCTGTCCTTGAAAGCCTCGATAGCGGCAAGACGATCTACGACTGCGAAAACGTCGACGTTCCAGAGACCATCCATTGCCTCACATGGCATGCCGAACTCATTGACAAGATCTATGACCAAGTCTCTCCCGCGTCAGATAATCATATCGCGATGATCGTCCGCGAACCTGTCGGCGTCGTCGGTCTCGTACTGCCGTGGAACTTTCCGCTACTGATGCTCGCCTGGAAGATCGGCCCTGCCCTCGCCGCAGGCAATTCCGTCATCGTCAAACCGGCCAAGGAAACCACGCTGACGGCGCTGCGTGTTGCGGAGCTTGTGATGCAAGCCGGCATTCCGGCGGGTGTATTCAACGTACTACCCGGCGGTGGCGCTGAGGTTGGCGAGCCACTCGGCAAGCACATGGACGTCGACATGGTTTCCTTCACCGGATCGACAGACACCGGACGGCGCTTCCCTCGTTACTCCGCCGACTCCAACCTCAAGGAAGTCACTCTTGAGATGGGAGGCAAGAATCCGGCCGTCGTCCTCGACGATGCCGAGAATCTCGACCGAGTAGCTGCACACCTTATCAACGGCGCCTTCTGGAACATGGGCGAAAACTGCTCCGCTTCGTCACGCCTGATTGTTCAGCGCGGCATCAAGGAAGAGCTCTTGAGGCGCATGGTCGCTCATGCCCGTGAGTGGCCGATGGGCGATCCGCTCAACCCGGTAAACCGCGTCGGCGCGCTTGTGTCCAAGGCACACTTCGAAAAGGTCAGCTCTTACCTCGAAAAAGGCCAGAAGATCCTGCTTGGTGGCAAGGCAAAGGACGGATTTGTGGAGCCGACGATCATCGACGTTGCCGACCGCGAAGCGAAGGTCGTGCGTGAAGAGGTCTTCGGACCTATTTTGACGGTACTCACGGTCGAAAGCTACGAGGAGGCGATCAGCCTTGCCAACGACACGGAGTATGGTCTCGCCGCGTCGATCTACACCGCCAATGCCAAGCGAGCCATCCGCGGTGCGCGCGCGATCAGGGCGGGCACAGTCACAATCAATTGCTTCGGGGAAGGTGACATCACGACGCCGTTCGGTGGCTTCAAATCGTCTGGTTTCGGCGGCCGCGACAATGGCGTCCATGCGCATGATCAGTACACTCGGATCAAGACGATCTGGATCGACCTCAACGACGATGTCGACGAGGCCGTCGCTTGAACGCGTTTACAGCCATAAGGCTGCCGGTCCATCGTGGACCGGCAGCCTGGAGCACAATCCTCCCGGAGGTCGGACAGCCTGTCGCTCTTGACGGCGATATCACCGTGGATGTTGCCATCATCGGCGGCGGTTTTGCAGGCCTGTCGGCCGCCCGTCGACTGCATCAGATCGACCCCAGGCTGCGTATCGCCGTCGTCGAGGCAGGGCGGTTGGCGGAAGGAGCATCGGGCCGCAACTCCGGCTTCATGATCGACCTGCCGCATGACGTCTCCTCCGAAGATTATTCCGGCAAAGGCCTCGCAGCCGACCAAGAGATCATCGCGCTTAACCGGGCTGCCATCTCCTTTGCCCGATCCAACGTTCAGGATTATGGGATCGCTCCGGCTTTCTTCGATCCGGCCGGCAAGATCAACGGCGCTGCGAGTGCCACGGCCCACGCGCTCAACGACAGCTATGCCGCCCATCTCGTACGTTTGGGTGAGCCCAGCGAAAAGCTGGATGAAAAGGCTATGTTCGAACTGACTGGGAGCCGTCACTACGTTTCCGGGCTCTACACCCCCGGCACCGTCATGCTCCAGCCCGCCGGCTACATCCGAGGTCTCGGCGCCGGCCTTAGGCGAGATGGGGTCCACGTTCTAGAGTCGACACCTGTCGTTCGCTTCGAGCGCGAAGGCGCCAGTTGGATACTGTCCACAAAACGTGGGCGGATTGCGGCTGACAAAGTCATGATGGCAAACAACGGCCATCTGGAAAGCTTTGGCTTCAAGCGCAAGAGGCTAATGCACATCTTCCTTTATGCATCGATGACGGCCGAACTGGATGACGAGACAGTTTCCCGCCTTGGTGGCCACCCGCGCTGGGGCATCACGCCTTCCGATCCCATGGGCACCACCATGCGCCGTATCGACACCGCGCAGGGCGGAAACCGCATCGTCACGCGTACCTGTGCCAGCTACCTGCCGGGAATGTTGCCCTCTGAGGCGACACTCGCGCGCGCGGCACGCATTCATAGGAAGAAATTCGCGGACCGTTTTCCCGCCATTGCAAAAGCGCCGATGGAATTCAGTTGGGCCGGCCATCTCTGCCTCAGTTGGAATGGGGTGTCGGTAATGCAGGAACTCGAAAAGGGCCTCTATTCCGCATGTTGCTGCAACGGCTTGGGTACCGTGCGAAGTACGCTGACCGGGATAGGTGCCGCCGACCTGCTATGCGGTGTGTCATCCGACATAGCGGCACATTTTCTTGCAGAAGGTGAGCCCAGCCGGCTAACACCGTCACCTTTCGACCGACTGGGTGCAAGCCTCTTCCTTCGATGGCGGGAATGGAAGGCTCGCAGCGAATGAGTACAAGTGTCCGCTTCGTGGCAGTTTCGCCACAGGTGCGCCTTTTGCCCGATCCAGCGCGCTTGCGAAAGCCGGCTCTTTTCTTCCAAGCAACAGGACGAGCGCCTTGACCAATCTACGCGATCTCTGACTCTGATACGGCTTCATTGGCCATACCGCTTTACATGCACAAGCACCCTTCGGCCTCTGCCGCCGGTTGCCACTCGCTACTCTTTTGAAGGCGCTTCCGGAGTCTTGCCCTTGGCCGCGGCGAGCCCTCAAATCAAGTATCAAAAGAAACGTCAGACATCCGCGTGTCAGGCGCTCAGAGCGCCGCGGCGTCGGCCTTGGGCACGAGTATGCGGAAAACCAACTGCCGCCCTAAGAGTTCCGAGCAGCGATTGATAAGCTTGACAACCGCATTTCGCACGGTATGTACCTTACATACAAGAAGGAAAGGATGTATCGTTGCGCGAATTCCTAGCCCATCTAGAGAGTATTTTTCCCAAGAGTTCGCTCCTTCTCGAAGACGAAGTGCCCGACCGCTACCGCGGCGATTGGAGCAACGAACCCATGTCTCGCCAGAAGGCGGTAGTCCGGCCTACGGACGCCACACAAGACGCCCAGGCTGTCACTGCATGTGTTCGCTTTAAGGTCCCGTTTGTTGCTCAAGGCGGGATGACCGGCTTGTGCGGCGGCGCCAACCCTGAGCCAGATTGGGTGGCAATTTCGCTCGAGCGAATGTCCGGCATTGAGGAGATTGATCCAATCAACTCGACGATGACAGTTCGTGCGGGAACACCCCTCGAAGTTGTCCAGAACGCTGCCGATGAAGCGGGCTTCCTCTTCCCGCTCGACCTCGGCGCGCGCGGGTCCTGTTCGATTGGGGGAAACATCGCGACCAACGCCGGTGGCAATCGGGTAATCCGCTATGGAATGACACGCGATCTCGTTCTTGGTTTGGAAGTCGTCCTGCCGGATGGCACGGTAATGGAATCACTTAACAAGCTGCTGAAGAACAATGCGGGTTATGACCTCAAGCAGATTTTCATCGGTTCGGAGGGTACGCTTGGGGTCGTGACAAGGGCAGTTTTGCGGATCTTTCCCAAACCACGGTGCACAATGGTTGCATTGTGCGGATTAGCGTCGTTCGCCGACGTTGAAGCGCTCCTGCGAAGCGCAAGGGCTAAACTGGGTTCCAGTTTGTCTGCATTTGAAGTGATGTGGCAGGATTTCTGGTCGGTAGCGACGAAAGCGAGCAAGTCGCGGTCGCCGATTTCCGCCGGACACGCACACTATGTTCTGGTCGAAATTCACGGCGCTGATGAAGCGCTCGACCGCGAGCGGTTTCAGGCATGGCTTGAAGAGGCGATGGAAGCAGGCCTCTTGGCGGACGCAGCGGTCGCCCAAACAATCGGTCAGTCTTTGGAATTCTGGTCGCTCAGGGACTCGGGCGCAGAATTCGCAGCGGCCATCGGGCCGCATCTTTCCTACGATATCGGGATTACGGTTGAACTTATGGACGAGTTCGTCGTCAAATGCAGGTCTAGACTTTCGGAGCGCATCGACGGGTGCAAAGCGGTCTTCTACGGCCACATTGGCGACGGCAATCTTCACCTCGATGCCTGGGTTCCTGGCAGGCCAATCGACAAAGTCCTGAAAGCGGCCACGGATAGTGTTGTCTATTCTTTGGTCGAGGAAACGAGCGGCACGATATCGGCCGAACATGGGATCGGCACGTCGAAGGCTCCATGGCTGAACCGGTCGCGGACAGGCGCTGAGATCGCGCTCATGAAGGCTTTGAAGCGCACGCTGGATCCTCAAGGTCTGCTCAATCCTGGAAAGGTTGTCTCAATCTAAGTCACGATCACGCGCCGATCGGATCCCGAGTCACCAGATCTTTTGCAAAAGCGGACGCAGCATTTCGAATGCCGGCGGAGGCAACGTTCGCTAGTGCGTGGTGACTTCAACTAGCACATGGAGGCGCCGTCCGCTTACCTCACGGCGCCTTACCATTCATGCCGAGCGATTGGCTCGGCGCCTCTCCCAGGAGCTACCTCCTACGACGTCTCGAAATTCCTGGAAATTCGTCTTGACACGAATAGTAGAAATACTCATTGATACCTTACATACAAGAACAGCACGCGCATAGCGCGATTGCTTCAGGGAACTCGACATTGCCCCAGATAGACAAGCAAAGCACGCAGCTAAGCGTGCTGGGCATCACGAAACGCTATGGCGATTTCACGGCGCTCGATCGCATATCGATGGAAATCCGGCAGGGTGAATTCCTTGCCTTGCTCGGCCCATCGGGCTCAGGAAAATCGACATTTCTCAACATTCTGGCCGGATTCGAAAATGCGACAGATGGCAAGATTCTCCTGGGCGGAGGAGACGTCACGTCCCTTCCACCCGAGAAGCGCAACTTTGGTATGGTATTCCAAGGGTACGCGCTCTTCCCTCATCTCACGGTGACGCAAAACATCGCCTTTCCGCTGCGGGTCAGGAAAGTTGCCGCAGCCGAACAAGCACAGCGCGTCAAGGAAATCATTGATCGGGTCGGACTGGCGGCTCACTCCGATAAGTATCCTCGACAACTTTCCGGCGGCCAACAACAGCGCGTTGCACTTGCAAGAGCTCTGATATTCTCACCGACCATGCTTCTTCTCGACGAGCCATTTTCTGCGCTCGACAAGAACCTGCGTGAGCAGTTGCAGTTCGAGGTCTCGAGAATTCACCGGGAATTCGGCAAGACGTTCGTCTTCGTTACGCACGACCAGTCCGAGGCACTTTCAATGGCCGACAGAGTGGCCATCTTTGAAGGCGGAAAACTCCAGCAATTAGGTGCTCCCAAGGAGATCTATTCAAAACCTAAGTCAGAATTCGTAGCGCGCTTTCTGGGTCGCATAAACATATTCCCACTGAAAAACATCAGGTCTGAAGCCGGAACTGTCCATGGGGCGTTCGGGGACAGCCTTCTCAGGGCGTCGGGAAGCGCGACCGACAACTGTCAGATTGCTGTCCGGCCGGAACATACAACGCTCTCGTCGGCACCGGTCCCCGGAGATCACAACAATGTGCGGGTGACCATAAGGGGCGTCGCCTATCACGGAGCAACGGTCGCGCTCGACCTGCTTTCGGCGCACACTGCAAGTCCACAAGTGCTTTCTCTCTCAATGTCGGCCGATGTCTGGCAGCGAGACTACCACCTCAAATCGCAAGATTTCTGGCTCTCCTGGGCGCCCGAAGCCGGCCTACTGATCCCTTACGCCCGCAGCACGAATTCCTAGTCAGCTATTTCACAACGGAGGCAGACATGCTTGATTTCTTAAGACTCGACAATGCCGATATCCTGGAAACGAAATACAAGAATGGCGAGATCGATCGTCGACAACTGCTTAAGGCGCTTGGCATCCTCGGCCTGGCCTCAACAGCAATGGGCAGAATCGCTTTTGCGCAGCAGAAGGATCTTGTGCTGGCAACGTGGGGCGGCGACACATCCAAAGCTATCGACAGTGTCTTTGGCGCAGCCTTTACCAAGGCCACGAACATCAACGTTAAGGATGACGGCTCGGGTCCAACCGAAGGTGCCGTGCAAGCCCAAGCGACAAGCGGCAAGATTTCCTGGGATGTGCTCCAGTTGGACTACTTCTCTTCGGTCACGCTTGGAAAGAAGGGCCTTCTTGGTCCGATCGATTACAATGTGGTGAAGAAATCCCGCGTTCTGGAAAACAGCTCGCACGAGTTCGGCGTGGCATGTTTCTTGAACAGTTACGTGCTCGCCTACGACACGTCGACCTACGGAGACAACCCTCCGAAGACCTGGGCGGACTTCTTCGACGTCGAGAAGTTTCCTGGAAAGCGCACATTCCCGAAATGGATGATTGGCGTTCCGGAGGCAGCACTTCTCGCTGACGGTGTCCCGCCGGACCAACTTTATCCACTCGATCTCGACCGAGCCTTCAAGAAGATCAAGGCACTGATGCCGCACGTCGCCGCCGTCTGGGGGTCAGGCTCCGAGAGTCAGCAGATCATGCTCAGTGGCGAGGCCTCGATGGGACTGCTGCTCGGAACTCGGGCGATCCTTGTCGACCGTGATACCGACCAAAAGATTACCTTTTCCTTCAACGACGGCCTATTGATCTTCGACGCATGGTCCTACTCGAAGGGCAATCCGGCGGGAGCTGAGGCTGCCAACCAGTTCATTGCCGCCACCCAGGATCCTGCGCTTCAGGTAGAAATGCTTAAACTTGTCGGTTTCGGCCCGATCAATCCAGAGGCGGCAAAAATCGTCCCGGAAGAGCTTCGGCGCATCGATTGCTCTCAGCCGGAACATCTTTCTGTGATGCATCGGGTGAGCATGGAGTGGTACGCGGACAACTACGCCGCTGCTCTCGACAAATACACGGCCGTGATCTCGAGCTAAAAGATCGGTCTCCTTTTTCGAACGTCACCTCAGCTATTGAAAGCTACGTCGTTGTCTAATGGTTTTCAGAATACAGCGCGCGTAACGTGGACCATCCGTACGCCTGTCGTATGGATGGTCTTTATCGCACCGCTCATTATGTTCCTGTGTGCTGCCTATTTCATTCCGCTCATAGGTGTCCTGGCATGGAGTTTCACCCAACCGACGCTAGGCATCTCCAACTATACGGCGATCGCTACCGACAGCGGCATACAGGCAATCCTTTGGCGCACATTCAGGATCTGCCTCATGACAGGTCTTGCCGCTACGGCGATGGCCTACTTGCTTGCGTATCAGTGGGTCTATGGACCACCGCTTCGCCGGAGGTTCATTGAACTCGCAATCCTCGTTCCGTTTTGGATTTCTGTCCTTATCCGCGCGTTTGGATGGCTCGTACTCTTGCGTCCTAACGGGCTCATAAATGAAGCGTTGATGGCTATGGGATTGGTTCGCGATCCTATTCCACTGGTGCGAAACGAGCTCGGCGTCGTCATTGGCATGACGCAGTACATGGTGCCGTTCGCGTTTTTCCCCCTTGTGGCCGTTATGAGACAGATTGACGGTAGGATTCTACAGGCGGCTCGCGGTATGGGCGCCGGTGCGATCCGCAGGTTTTTTGAAGTGTTCCTGCCCCTCTCGCTGCCCGGCATCGTGGGCGCCTTCT
>NZ_JAEPRP010000241.1:0-8328 GCF_016652895.1 Ensifer sp. SSB1 | reverse complement strand
CGACGTGTTCGTCTTTGACGGCGGTGGCGGCAACGACGTCATCCTCGACTTCACGCCCGGCGAAGACCTGCTGCAGATTTCGAAGGACATCAACGGCCTCGATATCTCGTCTCCAGAAGATCTGGCATCGCGCGTCACCCAGGTTGGTGGCAACGTGATCATCGACTTCGGTCATGGCGATACGCTGACGCTCGTCAATGCGGACGCCGACGACATCCAGGCGAACCCGAACCACTACTTCACGATCCATTGAGATTGACCGGCGCGCCCCACTTCCTCCCATGTGGGGCGCCCTCCCTTTTCGTCCTTCAGGAGGAACGCGTGACGGCAGACGACCGTATCAGGAGCCTGGCCCAAGAATTCGCAAGTGCTGCGGCATTCAGGCTCAGCCTCGATGTTGCTGTGCTGATATGGGACGCACCTGCAGACCTGCCGGCGAAAACCAAATACGCACTTTCAGCATCGCGGTCCCTCGTTCCCCTCGTCAGCATGGCGCTTCCGCGCGCCGATGGCGGGCAGCGTGTCTTCTGGGCGATGCGCCCCGGAAACGAGCGGGAACTGGCAGAAATTGCCGTGGAGCACCACGTCCTTCAGACGGTTGTTCTCGAGCCCGCTGGCCGGCTTCCGTTTCTGGACATGGCAGTGCAGTTCGCCGCACTCGTGCCGGAGGCACGCTTCAAGTTTCTCAACAACCTGCTCACTGTCTGGCGAAGTGCATTCCGGCTTTCCCGAGACGAGTTTTTCACTGGCCTGGTCGACGACGCGATCCATGCCTTAAACCTTGGTCAGCGTGCAGCGACGATTTCGTGCCGGCTTGCCCATGGCCGATACCTGGCAGAGACGACCGTCAGCGCCGAGTTCGGCGAGATCAGTGCGATCTATGCGCTGAGCGCCGATGCCGTCCTGCCATTGCCGCAGCAATTTGCCATCACCGGCCGGGCCGAGCGCGGCTGGCGCCGTTGCCACTTCGTGGTCGAAACGCCGCGCGCTCCGCAGGCGCTTTCGCTGATGATCATGGGCAAGCGCGGGATTGCCATCCGCGAGATCGCCCATCGTGGCTCGCGCTACCCGAGCGTCCAGGAATGGTGGCCCGAGCACGGCGCGGCTGCGGGCCTGCGCGAGTTCGTCGTACGTTGCCTTTCTTCCATCCCTGAAAACGGTACGGCGCTTGCGACCGACCTGCAGCTTCGTTCGCCGTTGCCGGCGCGCCACGCTGGAGAATCTCCTCTCCACCCGGGGGCGGAGATCGATCTCGCGCTCGCGTTGCCTGATGGGCTCCTGGTCGGCGGTTGGACGCGCGACACAAGCGGTGTGCTCTCAGGGATCGACTATCTTCAGGAAGACTGTACGGCCCTGCCGCTTGACGGCAACTGGTATGAATTCCCCGGCTGGGCCCGCGGCGCGGAAGCAGGCTCGAAGACGGATGTAACGGGCTTTGTCAGCTGGCTGCCAATGCGCGAACCGCTCGGTGCCTTGCTTCAACCCCGCTTCCAGATGCGGCTTGTCTCCGGCGCCGTCAAAGCGCTCGTGCCGAAGCCGCAGCCCTTCGATCCCGCAACACAACGCAACCGCATCCTCAGGGCCGTTCCGCCACAGCATGCCGTCGATGCGGCGTTCCGCACGATCCTGGCGCCTGCGCTCAAGGACGTGGAGCAAAGACTGGGAAAGACGATCAGGGTCGATCAGACGAAGGACTTCGGTCCGATGCTGGAGGCGCCTTTAGTCTCGATCGTCGTGCCACTCTACCGCGTTCTCGATTTCCTGCGCTTCCAGCTCTCGGGCCTTGCCACCGACCCCTTCGTCGCCGCCAATGCCGAGATCATCTATGTGCTCGATTCCCCTGAGATCCACGACGAGACGGAACACCTGCTCGGCGGCCTTCACCTGCTGCACGGCCTTTCGATGAAGCTCGTGGTGATGAACCGCAACGGTGGTTATGCCCGTGCATGCAACGCCGGCGCGCGCTATGCCCGCGGTTCCGTCGTCGTCATGCTGAACTCCGATGTCATTCCATGTGGGCCGGGCTGGCTGGAGACGCTTGCACTGCCCGTGCTCAGCGAGACGTCGCTCGGCGCCATCGGCCCTAAGCTCCTTTTCGAGGACGGGTCCCTGCAGCATGCGGGTCTCTATTTTGCCCGCAACAAGCAGGACATCTGGCTGAACCACCATTTCTACAAGGGCATGCCCGGCGCCTATGCGCCCGCGCAACAGGCGCGCGTCGTGCCCGGAATCACCGGCGCATGTCAGGTGATGCGTCGAGAAGTCTGGGAGCTCGTCGGCGGTTATGCCGAGGACTTCGTGATCGGTGACTACGAGGATAGCGATCTCTGCCTCAAGATCCGGCAGGCCGGTTTCGACATCGTCTACGAGCCGGCTGCCTGCCTCTACCACCTGGAGCGGCGGTCGATCAGCCGCAGCCAGGATTATACGCGCGGTGTCGCAAGCCAGTACAATGCATGGCTGCACACCGAACGCTGGAACGACGACATCAGTACACTGATGCCAGCCTATCTCGGCGCCGAAGAGGCGGCTGCGCCGAGCGGTCACAAGACTGCCGCCAGGAGCGCCGCATGAACCAACCCGCACTTCGCCACGCAGACAGCCTGCAAACGGCATCGCAGCCGAACGAGGACCGCATCGACGGGATGCTTCAAACGGTACTGAACAATCGTTTCCTGCCACAGCCCGACAGCAACAGCGTGTTCGTCGGAGACGGCAACTACCGGGCGGTCGGCGCCGAATTTCTGGGCCATTTCATCCGCATGGGTGGATTGCGGCCGGAAAGCATCGTGCTCGATATCGGCAGCGGCATCGGCCGGATGGCGGTTCCGCTCACACAGTATCTAGATGCCGATCGCGCCCGCTACGTCGGCGTCGATCCCGTCGAAGGCGGTGTCGTCTGGTGCCGCAAATCCATCACTCCGGTCTACCAGAACTTCACTTTCGAGCATGTGGACATTGCCAACGAGCTCTACAATCCCATGGGCAAGATCAACGGCAAGGCGCTGAAGCTCCCCTACCAGGACCGCACGTTCGATTTCGCGATCATGACGTCGATCGTCACCCATCTGCCGCCGGACGAAGTGCTTGTCTACTTCAGCGAGATCAGCCGGATGCTGAAGCCCGGCGGCCGACTTTTCGTGACGGCATTCGTGGTCGACCGCGTGGCCGCGAAGAACGAGAACGGCAAGCGGGATCCGCGGCTTGGCTTCAATCGCAGCGGCGATGGCCCCTGTTGGTTCGTGCCGGGTCTGCCGCCGCTTGCCGCCGTCGGTTTCGATGACGGCTTTCTCGATCGGGCGCTTGAGCGGGCGGGCTTTTCAACCATCCTGAAGTCGCTCGGCCATTGGCGCGGGCAGGATGCCGGTCACTACCAGGATGTCTTCGTTGCCGAACGCCGGGGTGCAAACGGATGAAGAAGCGCATTCTGGTCGCGGCGCACAATCATCCCGCGCTCCATCCGGGCGGCACGGAGATTTTCGCGCACGACCTCTTCCGTGCCTATCAACGCGCCGGCCATGAGGTGCTGTTCCTCGGCGCCACCAACCAGACCCATCGGCAGGTGCGCCCGGGCACGAGCTTCCAGGCGATCGGCTCCGCCGGTGACGAGGTGCTGTTGTGGTCTGGTCATTTCGACCGCTTCTTCATGAGCCAGATCGACCTCTATGGCGTCGTCCCCGATCTCACCGAACTTCTGCGTGATTTCCAGCCCGACGTGGTCCATATCCATCACCTGCTGCTTCTCGGCGCCGAGTTTCCGCACATCGTGCGCCGGACCTTGCCCGAGTGTCGCATCGTGATGACGCTGCACGATTACTATCAGCTTTGCCACCATGACGGCCTGATGGTGCGCACCACCGGCAAGGAGCTTTGCCACAAGTCGACGCCCGACCGCTGCCACGCTTGCTTCAAGGATATCCCGCTCGATCGTTTCGTGCTTCGCGAGCAGCATCTGAAAGCCTTGTTGCGCACTGTCGACCGTTTCGTGTCGCCAAGCCAGTTCCTGCGGCAGCGATACATAGACTGGGGGCTCGACGGGGAACAGATCGACGTCATCGCGAATGGGTTACCACGGCGGGACGTGCCGGCGCGGAAAGATCGGCAGGAAAACGACCGGCCGATCTTCGGCTATTTCGGCAACCTCAATCCCTGGAAGGGCACCACCGTTCTGCTTGAGGCTGCGCGGCAACTGATCGACGAGGGTCTGCGCTTTGAGCTCAGGGTGCACGGCGGCGCGCCGTTCCAGAGCGACGGCTTCAAGGACGAGATCGCCCGCCTGTTCAAGAAGACGGCGCCGACCGTCCAGCAGCGCGGCGCCTACAGGCGCGAGGATATTGCCGACCTCATCGCCGCGGTCGATTGCACCATCGTGCCTTCGATCTGGTGGGAGAATGCGCCGCTCGTGATCGGCGAAGCGCAATCCCAGCGCAAGCCCGTGATCGCGAGCAATATCGGCGGCATGGCCGAAATGGTTCAGGACGGCGTGAGTGGCCTCACCGTTACGCCCAATGACCCGCGCGCCCTCGCCGCTGCCATGCGCCGCATTGCCGAGAATCCTGATCTCAGGCGCCGCCTTTCGGCGAACGCCCGCAAACCCGATGATATCGATACCACTGCCCGCCGTTATCTTGCGCTCATCGATGCGATAGAGCCGGCACGGACCGCCGCGGCATAGAGCGTTTCCAGTTGAGACAGAACAATAGAAAATCGCTCTATCTTTTTGTTTATACGCATTTCCAGACGCAAAACCGCTACGCACTTTTGCTGGAATTGCTTTAGGGGAAGACCATGTCTGTAGCAGCCGACAAACCGGATGTCGCACCGGAACAAAACAATGCAAAGCCCCTGAAGGGCCGTGTGGACGCGATCGACCAGGGCCGCGTTTTCGGCTGGGCATTCGATCCCGAGACGCCCGAGAAAAGGCTTGCCATCCGCGTGCTCCTGGACGGCAAGGTGATCGCCGAGGCGCTCGCCGACCGCAACCGGCCCGATCTCAAGCGAAACGGGATCGGCGACGGCAACCACGCCTTCGAGATCGCGCTCCCGGAATTGGCAAGTGCCCGCGCCGGCGAACTGATTGTCATGGCATCGACAGACAAGGGCGGCGAACTGCCGCTTCGCGTTCCGAAGCCTGACGAACAGGCGGCCGAGGCCTTGATCGCTGCTCCGCTCGCTAAAGTCCTCGACAAGCTCGATGTGCTGATGGCGGCGCAGCGTCAGCTTCAGGTCTCGCAACGCTCGGCCATCCGGCAGAAGCTCGACGATGGCGACGAAGGTGAAGCTGCCGGGCTCGCCGCAGTCAGCGAAGATGTTGCAAGCCTGCGCTCGGAAATCACCCAGCGATTGACCGATCTCGACGTGCACCTGATGCGTCTCGATGGCGTCGTCGCCGGCATGGAAAAGAACCTCAATACCTTGAAGCAACGTTCGAACGGCGACTTGAAGCCCGCATTCCTGCTGCTCTTCGTCCTTGCGGGCTTTACCGCAGGGGCGATCCTGACGCTTCTTCTGCGAACTTAAGGCGCGTCTCATGCCCAATTCGGAGCTTTCCCTTTCACTGAGCCCCGCGCCGCTTGCCCGGATCATGCGCAGCGGACGGGTGGTGGTGTGCCCGATTGCCGAAACGCTGTTGCTGGTGATCGGCGCCGGTGGCCCATTGGCAGATCAGTTGCCGGTGGAGATCGATGAAGACACGACGATCCAGGCGATCGCCTCCATCATCGGCTGGCGGCTTGCTGCATCGCAAGGATCGGCCACCCATGGTTTCGCCGCGCTTGTCCCAGTCGATCGCGATTACGGTATGCCGACAACGCTGCGTTTCGGAAAAGATGGCGGCGGCAAACGCAACATCGTTGCGCCGCGCACTGTGTCGACCGGAGATGTCGCAGCGGTGCTGAAGGAGCTCGCGGGCCCGCAGGTCGTCCATGTCCTTGGCCGCCTGGTGGACGTGTTGATGAAGCCGCCGCTCGACCCGCGGAGGCTTAACGCAATCACGACCCTGCTGAAGGCGGGAGCCGCAAGAGACGGCTATATCGAGCTGCTCGGCGAAAGCCACGACGATGCGATCGCGCTCAAGGGCTGGGCGCAGGACATGGCCGCCGGCGTCTGCCGCGCCATCATCAGGGGCGAGAATACGTCGGTCGCCGATTGCAACATTGCGGTTTTCCCACGCAACGACGCACCGGAAGATGCCGTCGGCTTTCTGGGCCTCTTATCTGCGGACGACCTGCCGCGAGCCCGCGACATCCAGGGCATATTCTATCGCGGCCGCAGCGCCTGGCGCTACCTGGCCGTTCACGAGCGCAAGTTCGTTGCCGGACCGCTTGAAACGCCGGGACATATTCGCGCGATGCTGCTTCAGAGCCAAAGCGCGCCGCAGGTGCTGTTGCGCCTGCGCGAAGCGGCCAACGGCTTCGACGGCACAGAAACGATCTCAAGCCTTCCCCTTCCCGTCCGGCTCGGCGTCGACGCGACGTACCAGGGCGATGAAGGCGCTTTTCTGATTTCGGGTTGGATGCTTGATGCTGACGATCACGTACAAAGCGTTCGGCTGCGGCGCGGGCGCGCTGAGGCGCGTCTCGATGGAACCTGGACGCGCACCGAACGGCTGGACGTCGAAGACGCATTTGCGGACCGGCCGGAATTCAAGAGCGCAATATCTGGACATCGCCGCTCGCACGGTTTCATCGCTTTCGCCGATGGCCTCGTCGGCGATCCGGCAGCACCGCTTCACCTCGAAGTGACGCTGCGCGATTCCCGCCGTGCCTATATGCCGCTTCACCCGACACGGCTGTCGGCAAGACATGCGGCCCTGCGGCTGCTGAACACCATCGACCCGACCAGTTGGGCCTTGCCTGATATCGTCGATCGGCAGATCGTCCCGTTCCTCATCGCTGCGCGCGCGAACGCACCAACGATCGAAACCGTCATCGATGTAGGCCGTTTCGATCAGGCTGAGGGAGCGGCAATCCTTGTCGCCGTGGGAGACGCCGAGGAGGATTTCGCCCCGCTGTTAGGACTTCTGGCGCTCGATCCACATACGCGGCAGGCGCCGATCGTGCTCGTCCTACCATCGGAGCAATTTCGCCGGCGCGCCGCCCGTATCCGCCAGCTTGCGGAATTTTATCGTTTGCCGCTGCGTCTGGTATCCGTCGAAGGTTCAGGCGATGCCAGCGACCTGGCTCGGACTGCGGCTGAGGCAATCGACAATGAGACCGTCATCCTGCTGTCAGCGTCGCTTACGCCCGCCAATCCCGGTTGGTATCAGACGCTTGTTGCGAACTATGAAACCAAGATCGGGAGCATCATCTCGCCGACCCTTGCCTATGAAGATCATTCGATCCGCTGGGCCGGGAGCACCTCGCTCGACCGTGCCGATCATCTTCAGTCGAGCCGCTATGCTGGTTATCCGGTCGGCGCCGTGAACCGCCTGAAGCTGACCCGGGTGCAGACCGCGTCGCTCGAATGCTGCATCATGCCCCGCGCAGCACTTCTCGACGATACCGGTGTTTCGCCCACCTATCTCGGCGCGTCTCTCAAGGGGCTGGATCTTGCCTTGGGGCTGAGCCGCAGGGGTTACGAATCCTATTGGCTGCCCACCTTGCAAATGCTCGGATCGGATGAGGCATCCGGTGCCGTTTCGGCAGCCACGGCGAGGTACGTGAAGCGTGTCGATCAGACGCTGTTCCGCGGTCGCTGGATGCAGACGGTGGAAACAGAAGGAACGGCCCACAACGAGGTTTCGGCATGAGTGAAAAACTCCGCGTGCTGGTCGTTTCGCACGGCCACCCGACCCATTCGCTCGGTGGCGCCGAGATCGCTTCCCACGGCTTGCACAAGGCATTGAACGGCCTACCGGGTATCGAATCGATCTACCTCGCCCGCGTCGGCAATCCCGTGCCGCGCCACGGCGCGTCGGCGCTGATGAGTCTTCGCCTGGCGATGGATGAAGTGCTCTACCATGCCGAGGACTTTGATCATTTCTTCCTGTCCAATGGCGATACCGACGCAATCCGCCGGGACCTCCTGCGCTTCGTCGGAGACATCAAGCCGGATATCGTCCACTTCCACCATGTCATGGGTTTTGGGCTGGAAGCGCTCTATGCGGTGCGTGACGCTCTGCCGAAAGCGCGCATCGTCGTGACCTTCCATGAGTACCTGCCGATCTGTCACAACCACGGACAAATGGTAAAGCGACCCTCGGGTCAGCTTTGCAATGGCGCCTCGCCGATCAGTTGCCACACGTGCTTCCCCGAAATCCCGGTGGCGCGCTTAGTCCGCCGCGAGCTTTTCGTGCGGGGCATGCTGAATCTTGCCGACGCCTTCATC
>NZ_JAEPRP010000240.1:0-8380 GCF_016652895.1 Ensifer sp. SSB1 | reverse complement strand
CGTAGCGGACAGTTCCTGCTGATAGGAATTGGCGAGCGCCGCCTTCTGTCCGGCAAGCGTCGCTTCGGCCTGGGCCAGCTTCTGCGCATAGATGCGATCGTCGATCTTCACCAGCAGCTGCCCGGCCTTGACCGTTTCGTAGTCATGCACCGGAACGTCGGCAACGTAACCCGAGAGCTGCGGACTCATGATCGTGACATAGCCACGCACATAGGCATTCTCCGTCATCTCCACGGAGCTGTGGAACGGTGGCAGCCGCCAAGCATAGAGCACCAGGGTCACGCCGGCGATGCCAGCAAGCAGCACGATGATGGTCGATGGGGAGCGTAGGAACTTCAACATGGTCATCAACTCGATTGATCAGGCGGCCGGTATCGGCGCAGGGCCAGTCAGCCTCTGCGTGAGCCAGTTGCAGGACATGTGCAGGAGCAGGCCTGCGAGCGCGAAAAGCGCGATCGCCGAAGCCAGCAGGAAGGCGTCATTATAGGCGAGGATGTAGGCTTCCCGTGTCACCTGCTGCGACAACAGCAGGGTGCCTTCGCCATTCAGCAAGGCCTTGTCGCCCATCACCTTGCTGTAGGCGGCGGAGAGCTGGTTGACGCGCTGGGCAACCAGCGGGTTGGACAGGACGATCTGCTCGGCCAGAATGTTGGAATGGAATTTCTCGCGTATCGTGATGAAGGTCCCGAAAGCCGCAGAGCCGATCAGGCTGCCGATGCTCTGGGTGAAGAGGAAGATCACGATGAAGCTGAGGATGTAGCTCGGCCCCTTCATCAGCGCGGCCTTGAAGCCGCGCGCCATCGCCGGCGGCAGGAACAGCGCGGTGCCGGACGCAATCATCGCCTGGCTCATATACATCTGCTCGGGCCGCGTCAGGCTTGTCGCCTGGCTGTCCAGGTAAGCGCCGGTCGCCAGCAGCCCGAGCGCCAGGATATGCACGCGCTCCGCATGCTGCGGGTTCATCAGCACGGCACAGAGCAGACCGCCAGCAATCGCCGCTGCGAGGATGATCCAATAGAGCGTTGCGACCTGTTCGAACTGGAGGCCGATCTGCTGGTAGAAGTTCGTGGCGATCGTCGATTGCTCGGAAGCGACCAGGCGGAAGATCAACAACACAGCGGTGAAGTGGATGATCTCCTTCGAGGCGATCCAGCGCACATCGATCAGCGGCACCTGGCGATGAAGCTCGATCAGCACCACGGTCGTCAGTGTCGCGATCGATACGACCAGGAGAACGCCGAGCCAGGGTGCTTCGAGCCACCAGTAGAGACGGCCCATGGTCAGCACGATGGCGAGGCAGCCGAAGGCGATGGCGACCAGCAGGTAGCTCAGAATGTCCATGCGCTGGATGACCTTGGCGTGCGGCACCGGCGTCAGCGGCAGAAGATAGATGATCGGCAGCGCGATCAGCGCCAACGCCATCTCGAGCGTGTAGAGCGCATGCCATTGGCCGTATTCAATCAGGGTCGGCGAGATGAGTCGTGTGATCGGCGCGGAGATCGTCGTGCAGGTGAGCGCCAGTGCGAGGCCGGCCGTCAATTTGCGCGCCGGCGGAAAGGCTTCGAGCATGTAGAGGAAGCCGAGTGTCGACATCGGCGCAGCCGCGATGCCGCTGATGAAGCGGACGACGACGGCGGAATGCAGATCGGAAACGAAAACGTTCATCAGCGATACGATGACGAAGCCGACGATGCTGATTTCGGCAAACCGACGCAGCCCGTATTGGGCGCGAATCTTCACCAGTGCGATCGACAGGCTGACATTGGGCGCCATGTACGCCGCCGAAAGCCAGCCAGCCTCCACGGAGGTTGCCGAGAGCGAACCCTGGACCTGCGTGAGATTGGCCAGCGCCAGGTTCATGCCCAGGCCCTGTGTCAGGAACAGAAGAACGGAACCGACGACATAGACCGCCGACAGCGCCAGGCTCTTGTCGGCTGGGGCTGGCACCGGCGCCGGGACTGGGGCGGGTGCGACGGGAGCAATCTCCTCCAGGTCGCTCGCCTCGTCTGTTTCCAGCGGTGCGACACCGCGATTGTCGGTTGCAGCAGCGGTCGCGACTGCGCTCATCGCTGTCACTCCCGCGCCAGGGACTGAACGTTGTCGGCGATCGCCCGCACCACACGCTTGGTCACGGCAAGTTCGGTCGCATCGATACCGTGCAGCACTTCGGCTCGGATTTCGTCGGCAAGTTTGAGGATTTCGTCAGCGACCGAGCGACCGAAGTCGGTCATGTGGATCTGCTTGGCGCGCCGGTCGGTGGCCTCGACCCTCCGCTCGATGAAACCCTGCTTCTCCATGCCATCGAGCAGGCGCACCAAAGTCGGGGTTTCAATATCGAGCTCATCGGCAAGCTCGCGCTGGTTCAAGCCATCCTTCTTGGTCAAGGCGAAAAGCGCGCGGGCCCGCGACAGCGTCAGCCCCCTCTCCTTCACCCGAGCATCGAACACGGCCCGCAGCTTGCGATTGAGCAGCGACAGGGCATCGAACAATTCGCGGTTCACGGTCGGCTGATACATTTGTACCTTTTCCATATTACTAGCATGCTAATTATTTTGTCTCTATCTAATCCAATCGCTGCCGATTTTCAAGATGGAGATTTGAGCGGAATAGGGAGAGGGCTACACTTGGCTAGCCCGGTTGGGTGATTCGCTCGTCAACGTCCAACTTTGTGGGAAGGCGAGAATCTACGCTTTTGTGAACTTGGCCTGTGGATCAGTCGAACAACGGGAAAAGCGCGAGGCTCTGATGAGACGCTTTGTGAGTGTGTCCCCCCTGCACTTGACCCGGCTCGCGGTAGATCGCAAACCGGTGCCACACCACATAGAGGCAGAGATAAAACGACATGAATGACGCGGCGCGAAAGCTATCCCCTATCAGCAAGGATCAGGTGGACCAGCACTATCGCGAGGCGCCGAACAACCTTGAAGCCGAACAGGCCCTGCTCGGCGCGATCCTCGTCAACAACGATGCCTTCTATCGTGTCTCGGACTTCCTGAAGCCCGTCCATCTGCATGAGCCGCTGCACCGCAAGATCTATGAGGTAGCCGGCGATATCATCCGTATGGGAAAGACAGCGAACCCGGTCACCATCAAGACCTTCCTCAAGGCTGACGAAAAGGTCGGCGACCTGACCGTCGCGCAATACCTCGCGCGCCTTGCCGCCGAAGCAGTTTCGATCATCAACGCCGAAGACTATGGCCGTGCGATCTACGATCTGGCGCTTCGCCGCTCGCTGATCACCATCGGCGAGGACATGGTCAACATCGCCTACGACGCGCCGCTCGACATGCCGCCGCAGGGCCAGATCGAAGACGCCGAGCGCCGCCTGTTCGAACTCGCCGAAACCGGCCGCTACGATGGCGGTTTCCAGTCGTTCAACGACGCGGTGGCGCTTGCAATCGACATGGCGGGCGCTGCCTTTGAGCGCGACGGCAGCCTCTCCGGCATTTCCACCGGCATCCTGTCGCTGGACGCCCGCATGGGCGGCCTGCAGCGCTCGGACTTGATCGTGCTTGCAGGGCGCCCCGGCATGGGCAAGACCTCGCTTGCCACCAACATCGCCTACAACATCGCAGCCGCCTATGAACCCGAAGTCCAGGCCGACGGTTCTTTCAAGGCCAGAAACGGCGGTGTCGTCGGCTTCTACTCGCTCGAAATGTCGTCCGAACAGCTGGCAACCCGTATCATCTCCGAGCAGACCGAAGTGTCCTCGTCGAAGATCCGCCGCGGCGACATTTCCGAGGCCGATTTCGAGAAGCTCGTCGCCTGCTCGCAGATGATGCAGAAGGTGCCGCTCTATATCGACCAGACCGGTGGTATCTCGATCGCCCAGCTTTCCGCCCGCGCCCGTCGTCTGAAGCGCCAGCGCGGTCTCGACTGCCTGGTGGTGGACTATATCCAGCTCATGACCGGCTCGGGCAAATCGAGCGACAACCGCGTGCAGGAAATCACCCAGATCACCACGGGCCTGAAGGCGCTCGGCAAGGAACTGAACGTTCCGATCATCGCGCTATCACAGCTCTCCCGTCAGGTGGAAAGCCGCGAAGACAAGCGCCCGCAGCTTTCCGACCTTCGTGAATCGGGTTCGATCGAGCAGGACGCCGACGTCGTGCTCTTCGTGTTCCGTGAAGAATACTACGTGAAGAACCTGGAGCCGCGCGACGAGTTCGATCCGAAGTACGAAGAGTGGAAGATGAAGATGGAGCAGGTGAAGGGTACGGCAGACGTGATCATCGCCAAGCAGCGTCACGGACCGACCGGTACCGTGAAGCTCGCGTTCCAGTCGGAATTCACGCGGTTCACCGACCTCGCCGATCCCTCCTTCACCCAGTACGAAGAACATTAAGATCATAACGCAATCCCGGACGGAAAACCGCTACACACTTTGTCCTGGAATTGCTCTCTAGAGTTCCGTGGGGGCGGCCGGAGCGGGATGGGAAAAATGTTTGCGGTTTCCCATCCCGCTCTACTTCACGAAAAGCTGCCTAGCCTTGGGGCCAACCGCCACCGTCATCTACCAGGCGCCGCCCAAGACCTGACGCAACAGCGCTACCGAAATCACCCCGACGGCAACGGATGCCAGGAGCGGCAGCCTGGTTGCAGCAACGGCCGTCGCCGCAGCCGCAATCGTTTCGGCCGGACCGGTGACCAGTGCCGTCGGTGCGATGACCGCCATCAGAACCGCCGGCGGAATGGCCTCAAGGGCGCGCTTCTGCCCCTCTCCGATCATCACGTAGCGGATGAGCACGAGCCCGCCGATACGGGTCGCGATCGTCGCGGCCGCCATAGCGACGATCGCAAGCAATGTGTTGAGATCGACGATCACGCGTGGGCCTCCTTGCGTCCGCCTGAAAGCATGGCCACGACAACGCCTGCGGCAGCCCCGGCAGCGATATACCAGACGCCCGGCAGCAATTGATGCGTGACCACAGCCGCACAAGCGCTTGCGGCCAGAACGGCGCCGGTTTCTCGGCCCTTCCAGAACCCCATGACCAGAATGATGAAAACGGCCGGGAAGGCGAAGTCTAGACCGATGACCTTCGGATCGCCCAGCAGGGCGCCAAGCATTGCCCCAGTCAGGCTCGTCAGCACCCAGGCGCAGTAGAAGGGAATGGCGAGGCCGGCATACCAGGCGGGCGTCAGCTTGGCGTTACCCGCGCGCATCTCGGCCATCGCCCAGATTTCGTCGGCGAGAAGCAGCATCGACGCGTAGCGCGCCGGCCCGGAGAAACCGTCGAGCTTGCCGCCGATCGAGGCGCTCATCAGCACATGACGGATGTTGACGAGCAGAGCCGAGAAACCGAGGGCCGCCCAGGACGCCGGATGCGTCCAGATATCCATGGCGACGAACTGCGACCCGCCAGCAAAGACCAGCGCACTCATCAGCGTCACCTCCGCCGGTGTCAGCCCCTTGCCCGCCGCCACGGCGCCAAACACCAGGCCGACCGGCATGACGGCGACGATCAACGGCGTCATCGCCATCGCCGCAGCCCGAAATTCCTGAAATGTACTTCTCTCCTGCAACGTCCCTGTCTCCATTCCCAAGTGAAAACAGAGAACGTCTAGACCGCACGTCAGGTCCCGTATTGAACGAAAGTGATCAGCCGGCGCGGAAGGCCCCGGGTGTCACGCCGGTGCGGGCTTTGAAATGACGGCTGAAATGCGCCTGGTCGGCGAAACCGCACTGATAGGCGGCATCCACCGCCGACCAGCCATGCCTGAGCAAGGTCTTGGCAGCGCGAACACGCTTGTCGGTGAGGAAGGCATGCGGCGTGATATGGAATTCCTTGCGGAAGGCACGGATCAGATGTGCGCGGCTGAGCCCAGCGACCCTTGCCAACTCCTCAAGCCCTATATCCTCGGCAAAATTTTTGGTGAGGAAATCCCGTGCCCGATGCACGGCGGACTGCTCCCGCGTCTCGATCGGGGTGATGATCGTGCTGCCGTGCTTCTCGAACATCGCCGCAAGCACGCTGAACATTTTTTCTTCGGCCTCAAGCGTGCCGCCAGCCAGCTCAAGCGTTCGATGCGCCTGATGAAAGGACAAGGCGAGTTCCGGATCCTGCAGCACACGCTTCGAGAAGGACGGCGTTCCCTTGAAGGCGCGGCCGGTCACATCCTCGATGATGTTCACCAGCAGATCGGCGCTCGGATAGACCATGCGATAACGATAGCCGCTGCCACCGGGATGGCCGTCGTGAATCTCATCGGGATTGATCAGGTAGAAGTCCCCGGGACCTGCTTGCGAGCGCTCGCCCTTGATCTTGCTGATCTGCGAACCGGCCTCGATCGCACCGATGCTGAAGGTCTCATGCGCGTGCGGCGCGAATTCATGGGTGATAAAGGTCGCCGTCAGACATTCCATCCCCATGAAACGAGCGTCGCGCCAGAAACGCGTGCGTTCGGCGCCCTCAATCGGCGTGTCATCGATGGCCTGCTGCTGCGAAATCGTCTGCATGCGGAAACAATAGTGAACCCAACCGGCTCCGTCTTGCACAAAAGTGCTCCGTTCCACGCGGGGCCGTTTCGCGCGGGCGGCGGGGGAGTATTTGCGACCACCGGCCGTTGGCTGTATTGCTCTTTGGATCGTCCACGAAGGTGTCCGGCATGCTCCCCCCAGAATTCCTCTCCGCTTCCAACCGCCTCACGATCGATCTGCGCGCGCTTGCCGATAACTGGCGGACAATGAACGCGCGCTCGGGCAAGGCGCGGGCGTCGGCGGTCCTCAAAGCGGACGCCTATGGCCTCGGCATCGATCAAGCAGCCCCTGCCCTCTATGCTGCCGGTGCGCGCGACTTCTTCGTGGCCAATGCCGAGGAAGGCGAGGAACTGCGGCCGCTCGTTCCGGAGGGGCGCATCTACATTCTCGCGGGCATGTGGCCGGGAAACGAAGAGCTCTTCTTCGACAACGACCTGGTGCCCGTCATCAATTCCGATGAGCAGCTTGCCGTGTTCATGTCAGCACTTTCCGAGCGTGGTGACTACCCCTGCGTCCTGCATATCGATACCGGCATGAACCGACTGGGCCTGACGGTCGAGGCAGCGGTGGCGCTTGCCAACGACCCGGCGCGACCCGCAAGCTTCTCTCCCGTGCTGATCATGAGCCACCTCGCCTGTGCCGACGAACCGCAGCATCCGCTGAACGCCTACCAGCTCGGGCGATTCCGCGAAGCGACGGCCGCCTATGAAGGCGTCGATGCCAGCCTTGCCAATTCCGGCGGTGTGTTCCTCGGGCCCGACTATCACTTCGATCTCACCCGACCGGGCATCGCCGTCTATGGCGGCGAAGCGGTCAACGACATCGCCAACCCGATGACCCCGGTCGTGACCGCCGAGGCCCGGATCATTCAGATCCGCGAAGTCGCGGCTGGCGGCACGGCGAGCTACGGCGCCTCTGCCCGCTTCGACAGGGACAGCCGCATTGCCACCGTCGCGGTCGGCTACGCCGATGGCTACCATCGCTCGGTCTCCGGCGGCGGCGTGACTCTGCGGCAGGCAACGCCATCAGGAGCATTCGGTTTCCTGCACGGCAAGCGCGTGCCGCATGTGGGTCGCGTCACCATGGACCTCAGCCTCTTCGACGTCACCGACCTGCCGGCAGATGCAGCGCGGCCGGGCGATTACATCGAGCTCTTCGGCCGCAACATCGCCATCGACGATGTGGCGCGCGCCGGAGGGACGATCGGCTATGAGTTGCTGACCAGCCTCGGGCGTCGGTACATCAGGAACTATGTCGGCGCCGTCTGACGCGGTTTTCCTGCGTTTTCCCGCAGGCTTCATTAAAATTCACCTTTTGTTCCGCGTTTCGCGGCATTATGTGACGACACAAGTGATTCTCCCGTCACTGCAGTATCGCCGCGCGCGAGCGTCGGTGACCTTTCCAGATTTCGAAAGTCGACCCTGATGGCGAAAGCCCGCACACAATTCATCTGCCAGAACTGCGGCACCATCCACACCCGCTGGGTGGGTAAATGCGAAGGCTGCGGCGAATGGAACACGATCATCGAGGACGATCCGACAGCCGGCATCGGCGGTGGACCCTCGCGCGCGCCAAAGAAGGGACGCCCGGTTGCGCTCACCACACTTTCCGGCGAGATCGAAGATGCGCCACGAATCCAGACAGGCATTTCCGAACTCGACCGGGTGACCGGCGGCGGCTTCGTGCGCGGCTCGGCGCTGCTCGTCGGCGGCGATCCCGGCATCGGCAAGTCGACCGTGCTGATGCAGGCGGCCGCCGCCCTCTCGCGCCGCAAGCACCGCGTCATCTATGTCTCGGGTGAAGAGGCCGTGGCACAGGTCCGTCTGCGCGCGCAGCGCCTGGGTGCTGCCGACAGCGACGTGCTGCTCGCCGCCTAAACCAATGTCTAGGACATCCTGGAAA
>NZ_JAEPRP010000239.1:0-8528 GCF_016652895.1 Ensifer sp. SSB1 | reverse complement strand
TCCCTTTTTTCAGAACTCATCTAAACTAGGCACATATGCATTGTAAGTAGTGCGTCAACGCATATTGGACTTTTGACATCCTTGGGAGAGGACTTCTATGAACAAAGCAGGGAAGGTTTTTTCTGCGAACTTGGTCAGACTGATGGCAGTCAGGCCAGACCTCGATACGCAGGTGAAGGTGGCCCAGGCATCTGGTGTGGCCCAAACCACCGTTGGCCGGATACTCAGAGGAGATGTCTCACCAACCTTAGACAACGTGGAGAACATAGCGAACGCCTTTGGGAAGACCACAGGCGAGATGATCAATTCAGCGTACAACTCAGCAGCCGAAATTGCATACGACAGAGTAAAGTATTCGAAGCTTCCGAAGGAGGAGAAGTCACGAGTTGAAAGCTACATAGAGCACGCCATTAGGGAATACGACGCTGTCTCAGCGAGAGAGCNACAGGCGAGATGATCAATTCAGCGTACAACTCAGCAGCCGAAATTGCGAGCACGCCATTAGGGAATACGACGCTGTCTCAGCGAGAGAGCAGCGAGAGTTCAACCATGCTGGCCGGACGCCTGTCGCAACAAGCTCAAAGAAAGCGGAAGGACCGGAGAGCCCGACATTCAATAGCAATGGAACAACACCAATCTCGCGAGGGGTCAAGCGACGTAAGGCTGGATAACGTAGTCAGCCTGGCCGCCTACCGCGAAAAACACAAACCACCGGAAGAAGCCGCACCCGAGATCCTTTTCTCCATCAAAGATGGTGACTTGCATCACGACGTCAAACACATCAAGCCCTCGCATGTGCCGATCATGCTCCAGGCGATGTCCGAGATGTCGGCGAAGTTGACCGCGTTCATGAACGCGGCGAAAACTGCGTCGTGCATCGCCCTATTTTTGACGTACCTGTACGTCGATACGACTTACTGGCCCGCTATGGCGGCCAGCCCACAGACGCCAACTCATGCGACGAGAGACCTCGCAGAAGGTCGAGGCGGAAATATGCATAAATGGCTTGCGCAAGACGCATCCATGCTCTAGTATTCCCCTCATACCAAATGCGGACCCGCCGGGCAGCAATCCACCGGCGATTATTTTGCCCGACAATATGCATATATGGCTTTATTGCAAGCCATGAAGGGGTGGCGATGGACCAGCAGTGGTACGAGGAAAGCGGCCGTCAACAGGAATACGAGGAATGCTATGGGGCAGACCACTGAAACGATGGGGCTATGGAATTCGGTCTTCGAGACCGACCCGGCCCACACGAAGGATTTCTCCCGCTCCGGCGGGTTCAAGGGCACGGCGATCAATCCGCTGTACCTGATCAAAAAGGCGACCGAGCTGTGGGGTCCGATGGGCACGACCTGGGGCCCGGAGATCGTCAGCGAGCAGATCCTGATCGGCGCGCCGATTGTCGTCAACAACAACGTTGTCGGGCACGAGTCTGTCCATTGCGTGCAGATCAAGCTGCGCCACCCTGGCGGCACGGTGCCGGCATTCGGCCAGACCACGTTCGTCGGCCGGAACAGCAAGGGCACCTTCACCGACGAGGAGGCCCCGAAGAAGTCGCTGACCGATGCCATCGGCAAGGCCCTGTCCTGGCTCGGGTTCTCGGCCGACGTGCACATGGGCATGTACGACGATAGCAAGTACGTCAACGACATGCGCGCCAAGTTCGGCCACAGTGACGCCGGCGACCAAGGCGGCCAATCCGGCGGCGCCGACGGCATGCTGTCCGGCCAGGCTCTCGGCAAGCACATCAACGAGACCGGCAAGAAGGCCGAGAAGTGCAAGACGCATGCGGAGCTGGAGCAGTTGTGGGCCGAAGCATCCGCCGGCGTGTCGGAGTCCGATCAGAAGAAGCTCGCACTGCCGTTCAAGAAGCGCCGGGCCCAACTCAATCAGCAGCAACAGCAGGCATAACGATGGCATCCGTCAACAAGGTAATTCTCCTCGGCAACCTGGGCGCCGACCCTGAGACCCGGTATATGTCCAGCGGCGACGCGATCACGAACATCCGTCTCGCCACGACCGACCGCTACAAGGACAAGCAGACCGGGGAAATGAAGGAGTCCACCGAGTGGCACCGTGTGAATTTCTTCGGGAAGCTGGCCGAGATCGCCGCGCAGTACCTGCAGAAAGGCGCATCGGTCTATATCGAGGGCCGCATCCGCACGCGCAAGTGGCAGGACCAATCCGGGCAGGACAAGTACAGCACCGAGATCGTGGCCGACCAGATGAAGATGCTTGGCGGGCGCCAGGACGGCGGAGGCGACACCGGCGCAGCCTCGCGCAACGGCGGCGCCGATCGACCGCAGGGCAACCGCGGTCAACGCCAGGCCCCGTCGAACGGGTTCGAAGACATGGACCCGGACATACCCTTCTAGCCATGTGCACGACAGCCCGAGCAGCCCGCCAGCGAGCCGAGTCTGACGGCCGCGTGCTGGCGGCACTGGAAGCCGCCGAAGGGAGCCGCCGTGACATCGCCCGGTTTGCCAGTATGAGCGAGCAGACCGTGCAGAAGGTCGTGCAGCGCCTGAAGGCTGAGGGAAAGGTTCGGATCGCCGACTACGAACGGACAGTGAGTGACTGGCGGCCGATCTATGGCCTGGGCGATGCGCCGGATGCCAAGCCACCGAAGCCGCTCACATCGCGGCAGATTAACCAGAACTACCGCCGGAAGAACCTCGCGCTGCTGCGCGCGAAGGCTCGTGTCGCAACCGGCTTTGCAGCTTTCTACCAACAACTAGCGAGGACATCATGAATCAGTTTTTCGACATCGAGACGTTGCCGTGCCTTGACCAGAAGTTCATCGACGAGCTGCGCGCCGCGTCGACCAAGGAAATGCAGGCAGCAATCGACGCGATCGCAGCGCCGGGCAACTACAAGGATCCGGGCAAGATCGAGGAATGGATGGCCACCGAAGGCGCCAAGAAGGAAGCGGCCATCCGCGCCGGCGCCGATGCCGGCATCGACGAGGCGCACCGCAAGACCAGCTTCGACGGCGCCATCGGCCATATCTGCGTGATCGCCGGCGCGTTCGACGACGACACCCCGCGGGCATTCTATTCGCCGGACAAGGCCGCCGACCTGGCCGAGGCCGACGTGCTGCGCGAGTACTTCGCCTATCTGTCGGACCACTACCGCGCCGCCACCAGCCGCAAGCCGCGCTTCATCGGCCACAACATTTCCGGGTTCGACCTGCGCTTCATGTTTCAGCGCGCCGTCGTGCTGGGCGTCAAGCCGCCGCCCTTCATCCCGTTCCACGCCAAGCCGTGGGACGACGTCATCTTCGACACGATGACGTACTTCGCCGGCGTAGGCAAAAGCATCAAGCTCGACAAACTGTGCAAGGCGCTGGGCCTGCCCGGAAAATCCAGCATGGACGGCTCGAAGGTGTACGACGCCTACCTCGACGGCCGCATCGAGGACATCGCAATTTACTGCCGCGACGAGGACGTTGTGCAGACCCGCCAGGTGTTCCACCGCCTGCAGTTCATGCCCGTGCCGATGCCCGAAGTGTTCGAGCCGGAGCCCGATTTCTTTTGATGAAAATATGCATTTATGGCTTGTGATGTAGCCACGTAAGGCATATAGTTTTCCTGCGGGCCGCAGTCGGACCTCTCCCACCGACCAGCACCTTCCCTGCGCCGCGGCCCGCACCCCAACATAACGATACGAGGACACGATGAACAGCACCGAGCGCGAGCCCGTGATGCACGAACTGAAGTGCGACCGGGGCCCGTTTCAGGACATTCTGAGCGGCCACAAGAAGGCCGAAGTGCGGCGCGACGACCGCGACTTCCGGGTCGGTGACACGCTTAACCTGCTGGAGACCGTCAACACCGCCGAAGAAATGCGCGCCGGCGCGCTGCTGGAGTTCACCGGCGGCCAAGCACTGAAGGCGATCACGCATGTCCAGCGGGGCTACGGCCTGCCCGACGGTATCGTCGTGCTGTCGTTCGACGAAGGGCACTTCGTGCCGGCCTCCGCCCCGATCTCTACCGAGCCGGAAGAATGCTGGTCGCACGACAACGAGAATTTCAACTGCAACAGCCTGTGCGATCTGCTCGACAGCTACGGCGACCAGTTGAAGCCTGGCATGACGGTCTACGTTGGCACGGCAAATCGGCCGACGGCCAAGTCGCTTTGCCGCGCTGGCGACGTCATCGACCTGATCGGCGATCGCGCTGCGGACATCGGCGGAGACTATGCCGGCGACTTTCCCGATGTCGACAAGGCTGCCGTAGCTGAACTGGGGGCGCTGCTTGAAGGCTGGATCGAGAAGCACTGCCTGCCGGCCAACTTCTACGAGGTCTCTGGCGTGCGAAAGCACGTGCTGACGGCCGACGACCTGGCCCCGCGCGAGCAGGTGCAGGGATGAAGTCCCCGTCCATCCGCCAGCCGTGGGCCTGGCTGATCGTCAACGACCACAAGGCCAACGTGATGGAGCGCGTGCAGGCCGCGATCAAGGAGTCAGCGTGAGCGGGTTCATCGGAGAGCCGCGTATCTCGCCGGCACGAAAAAGCGTCGAGTGGTATACGCCGAAGTGGATCTTCGATGAACTGGGGATTTCGTTCGACCTTGACCCCTCCAGTCCGCACGACATGGAGACGGCGGTACCGGCCGCGAAAAAGCTCACGATCTACGACGACGGGCTGAAAACGCAGTGGGCCGGGCGCGTATGGCTGAATCCGCCCTATGGGCCGGCGACTGGAACGTGGATGGGGCGCATGTCTGCCCACGGCAACGGTATCGCCTTGGTCTTCAGCCGTACCGACGCATCGTGGTTTCAGGATGCCATGCGCAAGGCGACGGCGGTGCTATTCATGGCTGGCCGCGTCTCCTTCGTGCCTGGCAGGGAGAACCTGCACAAGGCCGGGCGCAGCGGAGCTGGTACCGCACTGTTTGCCTTCGGCGAGGACTGCGCCAACGCATTGGCGCGCATGAGCGCCCGCGGCATTTTCCTGCGCATGGACGGCCAGCTATGAACACACCGACAGTCGGGCTCACCGGCGCTGCTGAGATCCTGCACGTCCACCCGAAGACCGTCGAGGACCTGATCCGCGCCGGTACCATCCCGGCCGGCAAGGTCGGCCGCTCGTGGGTCATGATGACCCGCGACGTGCTGGCCTACGCCGAAAAGCTCATCGTCGCGCAGACGGCCGAGCGCCTGGTCGCTGCGCGCCGCAGGACTACCAAAGCGCCGCCGCCAAGTCTGAGCCGCGCAGGTTAGCGTAGCGCATCATCATCCGGTGGCTCTTGTGGCCGCTGATCTTCATGATCTGGCTCTCGGACAGGTTCGTTTTCTCGAACAGGCGGGACACCGCCTCATGCCGCAGGTCATGGAATCCCAGCCCCTCGCACCCGGCCTGCCCGAAGATGTCGTTGAACCGCTTCGACAGGTAATCCGAGACCTTGGCGCGCGCCTTGGGCGATGCTTCACCATTCCACCACGGGAACAGCAGGTCTTGCGGGTGGCTGGCCGGGATATCCCGCTCCTCCAGATGCTCAGTCAGCAGCGCCAGCGCGACGCTGGATAGCGGCACCTGGCGCTTGTCCCCGTTCTTGGTCTTCTCCAGAAACACCGTGCGCTTCTTCAGATCGATCTGATCGACCGAGAGCGTGTACATCTCCGACATCCGCATTGCCGATTCCACGGCGAGCACGAACAGTGCCCGGTGCGCCCTGGGGTATTCCAGCGTCAGCGGCCTCTGCTTGCGGGCCAGCACGCCGCCATTGATGACGGCGAGGATCCGATCGTACTCGCTAGGCTTCCCGGCCGCCCCTGGCTCCAGCCGCCTGTCGCGCTCGATGTCCTGGCGCTTGACGCCGGCGGCCTGGGTGTCGGCCTTGCTGTATTGGGCATAGCCGTCTGGCAGCGTGCGGAATGGGTGGTCTGGCAGGGTCAGGTGCCCCTTGCGCATGCCCCAGTCCGAGCAGCGGGCCAGCGCACCGATTCGGGCACGGATGGACGCGGGCGCCAGCTTCTCGAACCGCTTCATCTCCGCGATGATGCCGTCGACCCACGCGGCGTTGATCTTGGGCAGCGGCGTATCGCCCCAGCGCTTCAGCGCGGCGTTCAACGCGCCGACGTCCTTGGGGCTGGGGTGCGCCTCGCGCATGAACTCGCGCGCGAGTTGTTCCAGCCGGACGATGCGCGACTCGGGCTTGAACTCGGTCGGCACGATGCCGCGGTCGAGCAGAGCCTCCAGGCGCTCGGCGTACTGGTCGCCCTCCTCCTCCGTTGCGAAGGTCAGATACAGGGGCTTGTCGAGGACGCCCGCGCGCTTGAACGTGTACTGCCAAGTACCGTTCGGGAATTGCTTCTTGCCGGCCATGAGGTACCCATCCGTGTGATTTGCGAATCTACGCCCTGCACAGAGATAGTATAGCTGGTAGGCGGCTCTATTTGGCTGGTAGAGGCTCCGCTAGGCTCCGCTTGAAGCCGGTACGACGGGCAACAAAAAAGGACTTAGATCGCTCTAAGTCCTTGATTTGTTTGCGATCCAGAGTGGTGGGTGCTGAGGGGTTCGAACCCCCGACCTACGCCTTGTAAGGGATTAGAATCTCCTTACAAATCATCTGTCTGTAGCCTCCACCTACCCGGCGTTACCGGCTGCTGTAGTGCAGGGAGACCGAAGTATAGCGGCATGATTTCGTATGCGCAACTGCATTTCAATCTGTGCCCGGCTCCCTCACATACGACTCGCACGAGGCGAGGGGTACATACTGGCTGTAATTGCAATCCAGCCGCATGCGAGGGTGCGGATATTCCTGCACCACCGTGACAATGACCCGAGAGCAGGTGCGGCAAATCCACTCCTCCCCTATACAGTAGGAGGGTATTGGTTCGATCGGGGGTTGAAAGCCGGTGCCTGCCATGCCCCGACTTTATAACAGACTGCCGGGCTTCCACCGGCACCGCATTCGAGCGTTGGCGCGCCCGACGCTTGCGCACATCTGACTATGCCAGGTTCCCCCAGCACTGCGCGCCGCAGGTCGGACTGTCTCATCCCACGTCCGAGGTAGGTATGGAACCACGCCCACATTTCCGCCTGGGCGTGCCCGGTGAGACCCCGGGAATCATCGGCGGCTTACTCGGTACTGCGCAGTCGCTGGTAATAGTCCTGCCAGCCGTTCACCTGCTCGCGCCACTTCCGGCACTCGGCGTAGTTGTCGGCGATGGTTTCGGCGGCGGCAGAGGCGACAACTCCCGCGGCCTCTCCATCAGACTCGGCGGGGGCTCCGGCAGGTTCACCAGCGGCGGCGGCGTCGTGCACGCGGACAAAGCCGCGAGGCACAGGGAAACGGCGATCAGTCTCGGCAGAGACATAGACAGGCACCTCCTTCACGATCGTTTCGCCCTTCTCTCGAACGATCTGGATCCGGTCTCGATACTGGATCTCGACCTTCGTCACCACTCGCTCGCGGGCCTGCTGTACCTGCGTCGCCTTACTTGCCTGGTCGGCGACGTAGGCTGAGAACTTGGCCCCCTCGATGCGCTCGCCGTCCAGCCGGCCGAGCAGGTACAGCGCCAGCGCGGCGGCGGCCAGCGCTGCCCACTTCACCCACGGCGGGAGAACGACGTCGCGCAGCATCAGGTGTTCGTGATGACGGCGATCTTGTGGCCGGGCGTCACGCTGAAGACTTCCGGCACGTTGGCGGCGAGGCGCATCTTCGCGGCCGTGGCCGTTGGCGCCGCGCCGACATCGATCGAGCAAACCGCGTCGGCAATCACGCGCACATAGCGAGTGCTCGCGCCCAGCGCGCCGGACAGGACACTGCCGGCGCCGATGGCGACGGTCTGCTGCGCCACCGGCGGCAGCGGCAGCGCCTCGGATGCGTTACCGTTGTGCGCCTGGGTGCGGCCTTCAAACTCGGTGATATAGAGGGTTGCCACGTTGACTCCTTAAATCGAAACTCGGTTGGAGACCCAGCCGTACACAAACGTCTCCTGCGACGGGTTGCGTTCGGCGATCTCGATGTACTTGGCGCCCTGCAGACAATTCAGCATGGTCAGCAGGACCCGGTGCCCGGCGATCCCGCGCACGGCAACGAAAGCGGACAGTGCCTCCACCGTCATCGGTCCGACCGAACCATCCGGCAGCAGGTCGGCGAAGTCCTTGCCCTGGCGGTTCAGGACGTTCAGGCTGCGCTGCAGGAACAGGCCGGCGGTCGACGTGCCACAGTTCACTCCGGTATCGAACATCTCCAGCGCGACGGACTCCGACACAGTGGCAACGGCATCCAGCCGGTTGATGTCCCAGTACCGGCGCCGATAGATCGCCTTGGCGATGTCGATCGGCATGTCCTTCATGTCGCCCTGGTAGCCAGCAGCTCGCGCGACACGTTCGGTAATGCCGTACTTGGTCGGCCCGCCAAGGTCCGCAGGGTTGTTGGAGTAACCGCCTTCAATGCCGACGGTGTGCTCGAAAGCTTTGTCGAATGCGTTCATGCCTGTGAGCATAGGCATATCCGGCTCAACCTACAGATTTTTGACTGGCGATGCATTTCCAGCCAAAATCGCTTCA
>NZ_JAEPRP010000238.1:0-8632 GCF_016652895.1 Ensifer sp. SSB1 | reverse complement strand
TTTTGGTTTTCGCATTAGCTGTGCGCAGCCCGAAGAAAGTTGATCAATCTTACGCGGCAACGTGCGATTATGATTGCAGTGCGTTGGTTCGGTCTTAAAATCTGAAAACGAACCATTAGATAAAGGGCAAGCATGCTGCGGCCAAGTTCAGTGGGTCGCTGCTGTACAAGGAACTGACAAGAATGATCGCCATGCCGGTCCGGATGCAGCAAGGTAGCGATGACGAGGGAAACGGCAACAATCGCAGCACGTCCGTCATCACGCGTACCAAGCCGAAGACCAAAAAGCCGAGTTTGTATCGCGTTCTGCTTTTGAATGACGATTACACGCCGATGGAGTTTGTCATCCATATCCTGGAGCGCTTCTTTCAGAAGAACCCGGAAGAGGCGACCCGCATCATGCTTCACGTCCACAATCATGGCGTGGGAGAGTGCGGCGTCTTCACCTATGAGGTCGCCGAAACCAAGGTGACGCAGGTGATGGATTTTGCCCGGCAGCATCAGCATCCGTTGCAATGCGTCATGGAAAAGAAATGAGGAACTAACGTGCCAACATTTTCGCCCAGTCTCGAAAAGGCGCTACACCAGGCACTGACTTTTGCCAACGAGCGCCACCATGAATACGCCACGCTCGAGCATCTGCTTCTGGCATTGATCGATGATGCCGACGCGGCGGCCGTGATGGGCGCCTGCAACGTCAATCTTGAGACGCTGCGCAAGACCGTGACGGATTATGTCGACAACGAGCTTTCCAATCTCGTGACCGGCTACGACGAAGATTCCAAGCCGACGGCGGGGTTCCAGCGTGTCATCCAGCGCGCGGTCATCCACGTCCAGTCCTCCGGCCGCGAGGAAGTAACCGGCGCCAACGTGCTGGTAGCCATCTTCGCCGAGCGCGAAAGCCATGCCGCCTACTTCCTGCAGGAGCAGGAGATGACGCGCTACGACGCCGTCAACTTCATTTCGCACGGCATCGGCAAGCGGCCCGGCAGTTCGGAATCCCGACCCGTGCGCGGTTCGGACGATCACGAGTCCGAGCAGAAGCCTGCGCGCGACAACGAAGAGAGCAGCGCCAAGAAGCAGCAGGACGCCCTGACTGCCTATTGCGTCAACCTCAATGAAAAGGCGAAGTCCGGCAAGATCGACCCGTTGATCGGTCGTCACGCCGAGGTGAACCGTACCATCCAGGTGCTGTGCCGCCGCTCGAAGAACAATCCGCTCTATGTCGGTGACCCCGGCGTCGGCAAGACGGCGATCGCCGAAGGTCTTGCCAAACGGATCGTTGAAAAGAAGGTTCCGGAAGCGCTGCAGGACGCGACGATCTTCTCGTTGGACATGGGCACCTTGCTCGCCGGTACCCGCTACCGCGGCGATTTCGAAGAGCGCCTGAAGCAGGTCGTCAAGGAACTCGAGGATTACCCGGGCGCCGTGCTGTTCATCGACGAGATCCACACCGTCATCGGTGCCGGTGCCACGTCCGGTGGTGCGATGGATGCCTCCAACCTCCTGAAGCCGGCGCTGTCTTCCGGTGCGATCCGTTGCATCGGTTCGACCACCTACAAGGAGTACCGCCAGTTCTTCGAAAAGGATCGGGCGCTCGTCCGCCGCTTCCAGAAGATCGACGTGAACGAGCCGACGATTGCCGACGCGATCGAGATCATGAAGGGGCTGAAGCCTTACTTCGAGGAATACCACCACCTGAAATACTCGAACGAAGCGATCAAGGCCGCCGTCGAGCTTTCGGCCCGTTATATCAACGACCGCAAGTTGCCTGACAAGGCGATCGACGTGATCGACGAATCCGGTGCGGCACAGATGCTTTTGCCCGTTGGCAAGCGGCGCAAGCTGATTACCGAGAAGGAAATCGAAGCAACGATTGCGACGATGGCACGTATCCCGCCGAAGACGGTTTCCAAGGACGACGAAGCCGTTCTTGCCAACCTCGAGCGGGAACTACGTTCGGTCGTCTATGGCCAGGACCTGGCGATCGAAGCACTCGCTTCGTCGATCAAGCTGGCGCGGGCCGGCCTGCGTGAACCGAACAAGCCGATCGGCTGCTACGTCTTCTCCGGCCCAACCGGCGTCGGCAAGACGGAAGTCGCCAAGCAGCTTGCGACGTCGCTCGGTGTCGAGCTTCTGCGCTTCGATATGTCGGAGTACATGGAACGGCATACGGTTTCGCGCCTGCTCGGTGCACCTCCCGGCTATGTCGGCTTCGATCAAGGCGGCCTCCTGACCGATGGCGTCGATCAGCATCCGCATTGCGTGCTGTTGCTCGACGAAATCGAAAAGGCCCATCCGGACCTGTTCAACATCCTGTTGCAGGTCATGGATCACGGCTCGCTGACCGATCACAACGGCAAGAAGATCGACTTCCGCAACGTCATCCTGATCATGACGACCAATGCCGGTGCATCGGAAATGGCCCGGGCCGCCATCGGCTTCGGTTCTTCCAAGCGCACGGGCGAAGACGAAGAGGCGCTGAACCGCCTGTTCACGCCGGAATTCCGCAACCGTCTGGACGCGGTCATTCCCTTCGCCTCGCTGCCGACCCCGGTCATTCACCAGGTGGTGCAGAAGTTCGTCATGCAACTGGAGACGCAGCTTGCCGAACGCAACGTCACCTTCGACCTCGCGCCCGAGGCAATCGCCTGGCTCGCCGAGAAGGGTTACGACGAGAAGATGGGTGCCCGGCCGCTGGCCCGGGTCATCCAGGAAAACATCAAGAAGCCGCTCGCCGATGAGATCCTCTTTGGCAAGCTCAAGAAGGGCGGCGTCGTCAAGGTGACGATCGGCACCAAGGCCGACGGCACCAAGGGCTTGCTGCTCGATGCGGTTCCGGAGACAACGCCGATCAAGCCGAAGGCGGAGGTTTCACGCCCGGCGATGAAGGCGACGAAGCCGAAGAAGGCCGAGGACAAGGAAGAAGTGGGCGCCGAGTCGGCACCGAAGTCCAAGCCGAAGAAGGCGGCCGCCAAGGCATCGTCCGATGGCGAGGCTGGTGCCGGCGACGCGGCCCCGAGAAAGGGCCGCACGGTGCCGAAGGTGCCGCGCAAGAAATAGACCCTCGCAAGAGATGTTCGACGGTGCCGGATGCAAGCCAGCCGGCACCGTTTTTCTGAATCCAAGATAATCCGGAATGGCCGATGAAGAAGGAAGAAGACGAGCAATCATCGCTCGCCTGGTTCGGAAAGGGTATGCGCGGCATCTTCAGCCTGCCGGCCTTCATCCTGATGCTGTCCTTCGTCGGCTTCTGTTCGCTGACGGCCCAGGCCGGTATTCCGGTGGAGCAGGTCGTTTTCATGGTCGGCATGGTCTGGGCGCTGCCGGCCAAGGTCATCCTCGTCAGTTCGATGATGAGCGGCGCGAACCTGGCGGCCGCCTTCCTTGCGGTCTCGCTCTCCTCCGTCCGGCTGATGCCGATGGTTGCGGCGCTCGTTCCGGAACTGCGGACATCGCGGACGCCGACCTGGCTGCTCCTGTTTCTGTCGCATTTCGTCGCGATCACCGCCTGGGTGTTCGCGATGGAGAAGGTGCCGAAGGTGCCGCGTGAGCGGCGCGTTGCCTTCTTTGCCGGCTTCGGCATCACGTTGGTTGCGGCCAACATGTTGCTCGTCGCCGTTGTCTATCACTTCGTCGCCGATTTCCCGCCGATCGCTGCCGGCTGCCTGTTCTTCCTGACGCCGGTCTACTTCCTCGCCTCGATCTGGCATTCGGCGCGTCACCCGGTGGTGTACGTCGCGCTGCTCTTCGGCCTTGCCGGCGGGCCGCTGTTCTATTGGCTGTTGCCGGAGTTCGACATCCTGCTCGCCGGCATCGTCGGTGGCACGCTCGCCTGGCTGGTCGAGCGCGTCTGGCGTCGCCACAAGGAGGTGAGCGCATGACGTGGCAGGACGGTTGGTGGGCCTATGCCTTCATCGCGATCGCCGGCTGGTTGGCAACCGACATCTGGCGCTGGCTTGGCGTTATCGCCGGCAACAAGCTGCGGGATGATTCCGAGGCGTTGAATTGGGTGAGGGCGGTCGCGACCGCGCTTGTCGCGGCGGTCATCGCAAAGCTCATCCTTTATCCGACAGGCGTACTCGAACAATCCCCGCTCTGGCTGCGTGTAGGTGCCGTCGCACTAGGGGCCGCTGCCTTCTTCCTGTTCGGGCGAAAGCCGGCAATCGGGATCGCGACCGCCATCGCAGGGCTGGCCGTGGGGCTCTGGTGGCTGGGCTTCTGAGCGCTCACCTGGGCCGAAGGCCGGTGGACCGGGAAAGTCATCCGCCGAGCCGTGAAGCCGACCCGGCGATAGACATTTCCAAACCAGATTGGAGGCGCGATCAGAGCGCCTGCCGAACCTTTTCGGCATTGGCCGCAAGTACCGCGCCATCTTCCATCGTGCCGGAATGCGGCTTCAGCGGCACGCCTGCGCGCCGCGGAATGACGTGGAAGTGCAGATGGAAGACGGACTGTCCGGCGGGGGCTTCGTTGAACTGCATGACCGTCACGCCATCGGCGTCGAAGGCGTCCTTCGCTGCGACCGCCAGTTTCTGCACCGTCGCGATCAGCGCCGGCAGCGTCGCCGCATCGGCATCGAGCAGGTTGCGCGAGGGCGCCTTCGGAACGACGAGCAGGTGGCCTTCGGCCTGCGGCATGACATCCATGAACGCGATCGTCGCGTCATCCTCGTAGACGCGGTGCGAGGGGATTTCGCCGCGCAGGATCTTGGCGAAGATGTTGTTGTCGTCGTAGCTCATTGTTGTTCCTCGTGAATTGGCGCAGGCCGGCCTCGACTGAAAAGTCGCTCAGTCGTCTTGCCGCTCACCTTTGCGGAAAGGGCCGTGTTCTGCAAGAATCTCGCCCGTTTCCTCCACATCCCTGCGTTCGCGCTGAAGATAGTCGGCAACCGCGCGGGCGAGCCCTTGATGCGTGATGAAATGCGCGGAATGCGTGGTGACGGGCATGTAGCCGCGCGCAAGCTTGTGCTCACCCTGGGCACCGGCCTCAACCCGTTTCAACCCCTTGGCGATCGCGAAGTCGATCGCCTGATGGTAGCAGACCTCGAAATGCAGGAAAGGGTGGTCCTCGATGCAGCCCCAGTGGCGGCCGTAGAGCGCATCGCCCCCGATGAAGTTGATGGCGCCGGCAATGTAGCGGCCGTTTCGGCGCGCCATCACCAACAGGATATCGTCGGCCATGCGCTCGCCGATCAGCGAATAGAAGGCGCGTGTCAGATAGGGACGGCCCCATTTGCGGCCGCCGGTGTCCATGTAGAAGGCGAAGAACTGGTCCCAAATCGCTTCCGTCAGGTCGCTGCCGGTGAGCCAGTCGATCGAGATGCCGTTTTCGACCGCAACCCGGCGTTCCTTCTTGAGCGCCTTGCGCTTGCGTGAGGCAAGGGTCTCCAGGAAATCGGCGTGCGATCCGAAGCCTTCGTTGGTGAAATGGAACTGCTGGTCGGTGCGATGCAGGAAACCGGCGCGCTCGAGGGCGGGCATCTCGGCTTCCGGCACGAAGGTCACATGCGCCGACGAGACATCGTGTCTGCGCGCAAGCTCCTTCAGGCCCGCGGCAAGCGCGTCCTGAACGGCGCTCTGATTTTCACCCGGCGCCGCAAGCAGTCTCGGTCCGGTGGCCGGCGTGAAGGGAATGGAGCTTTGCAGTTTCGGGTAATAGTGCCCACCCGCCCGCTCGAAAGCGTCGGCCCAGCCATGGTCGAAGACATATTCGCCCTGGCTGTGGTTCTTCAGATAGCAGACAAGACCGCCGCGCAGATGCCCGTCCGGTCCTTCCAGAAGCAGGTGCTGGCCGAGCCAGCCCGTCTTGGCCGTCGCCGAGCCGGACTCCTCGAGGGCGGAGAGATAGGCATGCGAAAGGAAGGGATTGTAGACGCCGCCGGGATTCTCCTTCGATGCACCGGAGAGCACGTTCCAGCGTGCTGCCGGCACATCGGCGAAGGATTGGGCTATGCGGATGGTGACGGCGTCTGACATCAGCTCAGGAAACCAGAGCCTCCCGCGGGTCGAAACCCTCGAAGGTCATCTGGTCCGCATGGGCGAAAGTGTAGGCCTCGGCCTGCCGGTCGCGCACGGTCCAGGTAATGATCGTCTTGCCGAGTGTCCGCTCCTTGGTGATGAACGAGTTCGGCAGGTGGCCGTAGTGGTAGGAGATGAAGTCGAGCCCGAGCTGCATCGCTTCCTCATGCACGAAGAAGGTCTCCGGATTGGCGCCTTCCGCAGTCAGGCCCAGCGGGTAGGGCGCGTCGAGCGCCTTCAGGTCCTTGAGCAGCCAGTGATCGAAGCTCATCAGGGCGACCTGTCCCTTGTAGCCTTCCAGCGTCTCCAGCACAGCGGCTGCAAAGCCCTCGTCGTCGCCCTTGCGGCCCTTGAGTTCGATAACGAGGGGTACCTTGCCGTTGACCAGGCGCAGCATCTGCGCCAGCGTCGGCACCTTGTCCTTCGTTCCGCCGATCGCCATCAGGCCGAGCTCGCCGGCGGTGCGTGAGCGAACGTCGCCCTTGATGCCGCAAAGACGCTGGGTGTCGTCGTCATGGAAAACCACCGGAATGCTGTCGGCGGTGTACTGGAGGTCGCACTCGATGGCGAAACCGGCATCGGCGGCGCGGGAGAATGCCGAAAGCGTGTTCTCCCACACCTCTTTGTTCATGTCGTGATAGCCGCGATGAGCGATCGGTTGGGCCTTCAGCCAGGAAATGTCAGCCATGGTGGGGACCTTAATCAGGCGATCTCGATGACAGCGTCGATCTCGACGGCAGCGTTGAAGGGCAGCGAGGCCATACCGACGGCGGCGCGGGCATGCTTGCCGGCTTCACCGAGCACGGTGGCGAGCAGATTGGAGGCGCCGTTGATGACGAGATGCTGCTCGACGAATTCCGGCGTCGAGGCGACGAAGCCGTTGATCTTCACCAGACGACGGATGCGGCCGAGGTCGCCACCGAGCGCCGATTTCGCCTGGGCGAGGATGTTGATCGAGCAGAGTTCGGCAGCGCGCTGCGCACGGGCGACGTCGACGTCCTTGCCGACAATGCCTGTCACGGCGACCTTGCCGTCCTCCATCGGAAGCTGTCCGGAGATATAGAGCATCGAGCCGCTGATGACGTACGGCACGTAGTTCGCGACCGGCGTCGCAGCCTGGGGAAGGGTGACGCCGAGGTCTTTGAGGCGCGTTTCGATCTCTGCAGACATGGAAAGCTCCATTGTTGTCTTTTGTGTTAAAATCCTGCATTCAGGCCGGATCGCGGCGGGTGCCGGCTTTTTCCTGCAAACACCGCCTCGCTTCTGCCGAACGCTTGTTTATAGCATTGCCGGCGAGTCCAACAGGAGGAAACGGATGTTTCATAAAGGCTTCGGTCTCGTCACCCTGCGCAGCGTTTGTTTTGCCGTCATGACGGCGTCAGGCGCTACGGCGGCGAGTGCGAATGTCCTCGTGCCGCATCGCGCCGTCTATGATCTTGAGCTCAAGGATGCGTCGGATCGTTCGGGCATTGCCGGAATGTATGGTCGCATGGTCTATGAATTCAATGGGTCCGCCTGCGAGGGATATACGGTCAGCTTCCGATTCGTCACCCAGGTCGACACCGGTGAGGAGGTGCGCCTCACCGACCAGCAGACGACCACTTACGAAGACCTGAAGAACGGCAATTTCCGCTTCCTGACGCGCTCCTTCACCGACGAGAAGCTGGACAAGGAAGTTCGCGGAACCGCGCATGAGGAAAAGTCCGGCGTCAAGGTGGAGCTGACCGCGCCCGACAAGCGCGAAGTGGAGCTAGCGGCCAGCCGCTTTCCGACCGCCCATATGATGGAAGTGATCTCGCGGGCGAAGAAGGGAGAAAGCCTGTTCGAAGCACGCATCTTCGATGGCTCCGATTCGGGCGACAAAACGCTGATTACCTCGACCTTCGTTGGTAAATCGCGCAAACCTACCGCCGATGAGCCGGATGCCGGCAAGGCCGGCAAGTTCGGCGGCGAAGCCTATTGGCCGGTAACGATCTCCTATTTCAACGATGACAAGAGCGGCGACGCGCTGCCGATCTACCGCATGTCGTTCAAACTCTACGAAAACGGGATCACTCGCGACCTGACCATGGACTACGGCGATTTCGTGTTGACCGGTAAGCTCGCAGACCTTGAAGTATTCAAATCCGAGGACTGTAAATAGTAGATCCCGCCAAAAAGCGGCTTTCGCGACTTGATTTTCTGGGCAGCAGCCGTTAAGGGGCTGCCCATTCCTCCCGTGAGGCAGGGGATGTTCCGGGAGAAATCCGGGTCGTTCCGCCGGTGGGCTTTTCGAAAGAAGAGCTCGACGTCTCGCGGAGGTTCAACCGGAAAAGGAGAAAAGGCATGGCATTGCCTGATTTTAGCATGCGCCAGCTGCTTGAAGCTGGTGTTCACTTCGGCCACCAGACGCACCGCTGGAACCCGAAGATGAAGCCCTACATCTTCGGCGATCGTAACAACGTTCACATCGTCGACCTCGCACAGACTGTGCCGATGCTGTCGCGCGCCCTGCAGATCGTTAGCGACACCGTCGCCAACGGCGGCCGCGTCCTGTTCGTCGGCACCAAGCGCCAGGCTTCGGAAATCATCGCTGACGCTGCCAAGCGTTCGGCCCAGTACTACGTCAATGCT
>NZ_JAEPRP010000237.1:7625-8719 GCF_016652895.1 Ensifer sp. SSB1 | reverse complement strand
GGTGACGGTGCTGATCCGGCCCTAGCCAGCTCATCCTGTCTCTAAGTACCCGTTTCCTTGGAAACTCCGGCGCCGATTGCCCGATGCTATTGGGTTGTACGTATATTCGCTACAACTACAAAAGGGCGCAGGACAGATGGGGAATAACGCGCTAGATTACCTCTTTCACTCGGGAAGTGAATTCGAGGGTTTCTTGGAACGCCGTCTCGCTGCCATTCTCGCCGCCGATGTCGTGGGCTACAGCCGTCTGATCGGGGCTGACGAGACCGGCACGCTGGCCGCGATGAAACGGCACAAGAATGAACTCGTCGATCCCAAGATCAACCGCCACAAGGGACGTATCGTCAAACTGACCGGCGACGGCATTCTCGTCGAGTTTGCAAGCGTCGTGAACGCGGTCGCCTGTGCTGTCGATATCCAGCGCGGCATGCTCATCCGCAATGAAAGCGTGCCACCGCTGAAGCGCATCGAACTGCGCATCGGCGTGCATCTCGGCGATATTATCGTCGAGGACGGAGATATCTTCGGCGACGGCGTCAACGTCGCCGCCCGGCTCGAAGGCTTGGCGGAGCCATCCGGTGTTGCCGTTTCCGCCACGGTGCGCGACCACGTCGGCAGCCGCCTCGATATCGGCTTTATCGACAAGGGCGAGCACACGCTGAAGAACATTGCAGCCGGTGTGCATGTCTATTCGGTGGCACTCGGGGCGCCGACGAAGGTTGCGGCGCCACCCAGCGGTGCCGGGCCCATCGTGCTCGATGACGGCTACGGACTTTCGGTCGGCGTGCTTCCCTTCACCAATATGAGCCATGACCCGGAACAGGAGTATTTCTCCGACGGCATCACCGAAGACATCATCACGGATCTTTCAAAGATCTCGAAGCTGCATGTCGTCGCCCGAAACACGGTGTTCACCTACAAGGGGCGGTCGGTGAAGGTGAAGCAGGTGGCCCAGGAGCTGGGCGTGCGCTACATCCTCGAAGGCAGCGTGCGCAAGGCGGGTTCACGGGTGCGCATCACCGGCCAGCTCATCGATGCCTTGACCGGTACGCACCTCTGGGCCGACCGCTACGATCGCGACCTGACGGACATCT
>NZ_JAEPRP010000237.1:0-7615 GCF_016652895.1 Ensifer sp. SSB1 | reverse complement strand
CATTCAGGACGAGATCACGCACGCCATCGTTGATCAGCTCCGGGTCAAGCTGCTGCCGGCGGAACGGCGGGCGATCGAAAGCGACCCGACCACGAGCGTCGAGGCCTATACCTATTACCTGCGCGGCCGCCAGTTTTCGCATGCCTGGACCCGGTCCTATCTGCTGCTGGCCCGTCGCATGTTCCTGAAGGCGGTGGAGCTCGACCCCAGCTTCGCCCGTGCCTATGCCGGTATCGCCGACTGCGAGTCGGCGCTGCGCGACTGGCACGAGGACGAGTTTCCGCTGCAAAGCATCCTGTTCATGACCGACAAGGCGCTGGATATCGATCCGAACCTGGCGGAGGCGCATGCCTCCCGTGGCCTGGTCCTGCACCAGGACGGGCAGGACGATGCGGCGGTGGCCGAGTTCGAGCAGGCGCTGACATTGGACCCCAGCCTCTATGAGGCGAACTTCCACTATGCGCGTTTCCTGTTCATGCAAGGTGCCTTCGAAACCGCGATCCAGTTTTTCAAGCGGGCCGCCGACATCCGGCCGGACGACTATCTGTCGCCGATCCATCTGATGAGCGCCTACAAATCGCTCGGCCGCGATGCCGAACGGGCGCAATGGGCAAGGATCGGCATCGCGCGCGCGGAACGGGCGCTGGAGCTCAACCCGGAAAACTCCGGCCCCGCGCATCGCGGCGCGCTCGCACTCGCTCACATGGGCGAGGCGGATCGGGCACGCGAATGGGCGGCCCGGGCGCTCGCGATCGATCCTGATGACGTGGTCGCCCGCTACAACACCGCCTGCGTCTATTCCCTTCTCGGCGACATCGACGCGGCGCTCGATCTCCTCGAAACCCTGCTGCCGCAGAGTTCCTGCTATCAGTTGCTCTGGTTCAAGCAGGATTCCGATCTTGACCCCGTGCGTCACCACGTGCGCTTTCAGGCAATGGTCGAGGCGATCGCGAAATGCGAAGCGGGCCTGTTGCGATGAACCGCCGGGCGGGATCGCCCGGCGTTCACCCTTAGTGGTGCCCTGCCTGACGGGATGCCGCCGGCGCTGTGCTGCGGCCGCCCGTCAGCCACCAGATGGCCGCACCGGTGACAAAGAGCATGGCCGTCGCAACGATCACGACCGCGGTAAAGGCCTGCTCGAAGGCGAGCCTGGCGCGCGTCACCAGTTCGCCGGCCACATCCGCCGGCAGCTTCTCGGCGAGAAGCAGGGCTTCGTCGAGGCTGTCGCGTGCCATCGCCGAAATGGAGGCACCTTCCGGCAGCACGAGGAAGGCGGTGTAGACGAGCGACATCACGCTGCCGAGAACGGCGATGCCGATTGCGCCGCCGAGCTCGAACGAGACTTCCTCGATGGAGGCCGCCATGCCGGCCCGCTCCGGCGGGGCATTGAACATGATGGCGCTGGAGGCGGCGGTCATCGCGGCGCCTATGCCGAGGCCAAGAACGACGAGGCTCGCAATCTGGGCAAACGCGCCGGACCCATGGACCAGCAGGTATCCCCCGAGGCCGACAGCCGCGAGAATGAGACCGGAGCGCAGCACCACTTCCGCTCCGAGACGGGGCAGGAGGGCGCCGGTGAGCGGACCAGCAACAAAGGCGGCAAGCGGGATAGGCAAGATGAAGAGGCCCGCCTGAAGCGGCGAAAAGCCCTCGACCAGCTGCAACTGCTGGCTCAGCACCAGTTCGATCCCGACGATGGAGGCCGATGCCACCAGGGCGGCCGCGACACCCGAGGAAAACGCGCCGTTGCGGAACAGGCTGAAATCGATCAGCGGGTGCACGCTGCGCCGTTGCCGCCGGACGAAGAGGACGAGGCCGATCGCGCCGATCACGGCTGCGGCGAGGCCCGCTTCCAGTGACGGTTCGCGCTTGCTCGTTTCCTTGACAGCATAGGCAAGGCCGATGAGGCCGACCATGATCTGGAACGAGCCGAGCGCGTCCCAGGGATGCTTGGGATTGCCGGCGTTGTTCGGCAGCACGACGACACCGAGCAGCAGAGCGATCGCGACGATCGGTACGTTGATCAGGAAGACCGAGCCCCACCAGAAATATTCCAGCAGGAAGCCGCCAAGAACCGGACCGATGGCAGCGCCACCGGAGGCGATGGCGGCCCACACGCCGATCGCCAGCGCTCGCTCGCGCTCGTCGGTGAAGGTGAGGCGGATGATCGACAGCGTTGCCGGCATCATCAGCGCAGCGCCGACGGCAAGCAGCACCCGGCCGCCGATCAGGATCGTCGGGCTGGGGGCATAGGCGGCGATCAGCGAGGCGATGCCGAAGACGGCGAGACCGACGATGAAGGGTTTCTTGTGCCCGAGCCGGTCGCCCAGCGTGCCGAGGCCAGGCAGCAGCCCGGCAACGACGAGGGCATAGGCATTGACGATCCAGAGTTTCTCCGACGCGGTGGCGCCGAGGTCATGGGTCAGGCGGGGCAAGGCGGTATAGAGCACCGTCATATCGACGACGATCAAAAAGAGTGCGCTCGATACGATGGCCAGAATGAGCCAGCGATTTTGCGGATGCATGGTACACCTCTATGGCCGCCCGGGATCAATTGAGGGCAAGGCCTTGTTAACATCAGAGCAGCTATATAAATACATACGTATGGAATTGAAAGGGAAAATCAAGAATGGGACGACGGCGGACGATCGATCGCGACAAGGTGCTGGATGCTGCGGAGGCAATCGTGAATGCCGTTGGTGCAGCCGGCTTGACGATCGATGCCGTCGCCAAGGCTTCCGGCATTACCAAGGGCGGCGTGCAATATTGCTTCGGCAACAAGGACGGGCTGATCGACGCGATGATGGAGCGCTGGTTCAGCGAGTTCGATAGCGCCGTTGCCGCGGAGGGCGGCGATGACGCCGATCCAGTGAAGGCGATGCGCGCGCATGCGTCGGTGACCGCCCGGATGAATACGGCTGACAGAGCCCGCACATCCGGCATGATGGCGGCACTCCTGCAGCGCGAAGAGCACATGGCGAAGAACCGTGCCTGGTACCGTGCACGTCTCGATGGCATCGACCTGTCGACCGAGGAGGGGCGCCGTGCGCGGCTCGCCTTCCTGGCAACGGAAGGCGTCTTCCTGCTGCGTGGCTTCGGCTTTGTCGAGATGGACGATGCCGAATGGCGGGACATGTTCGGTGATATCTTGAAGCTGTTGCCTGCCGCGTAACTCCTCAGATCGGTATCGATCCAAGCAAGTAATTACACAGCATTCCGCGCGTTACGGCGTGCCAGGCTGAAACCCGGTGACCGCGCCTGACGGTCACCAGGCGGGAAGCACTACAGATCGATCAGCCCGCGCATCGCGCTGACGCAATTGCCGGAAAGACTGACCTGCCAAACGATGCCGCCCTGCTTGCGGACAGAAGCGCCAATGAGACTGCGCCGGCCCATCTCCACGCCCTGTTCGATGGTAATTTCGACATCGATATCCTGATCCGGTAACAGCGCGACGAGGTGGGTGGAAAGAGCTGCCGAGGCGCTGCCGGTGGCGGGATCCTCGTTGACGTTGTCGAGCGGCGCGAACATGCGCGCGCGGATCTGCCACGGCGCGTCCTTGGAGCGCGCGTAGAGGAACAGGCTGAAGCTGTCCTCCTCCGGCTTGTAGCGGGCATTGGCCGCATGGAAGGCGGTGACGTTCGGCCGCGCTGCCGAGAGCGTCGCGACATCGCTCAATTCCGCAACGGCGAAGGGCAGACCGACCGAAAGCCGGATCGGCGTGTGGGTCCGTGTGCTGACGGCTTCCGATGTCAACGACGCGCAGGCAGCGATCGTCTCGGCGTCGATTTCCGGGCCTGCCGTCAAGCTCCGCGGCACGACGATGCGGGCGCCGGTGACTTCGCCCTTCTCCCGCAGCAACGTCGCCTCGACGAGGCCCGCCTTTTCCTCGAAGCGCAGGATGTCGCCGGGCACACGGCCGAAGATTTCATTCAGTCGGCCGAGTACGAAGGCGGTGCCGACATTCGGGTGGCCGGCAAAGGGAATTTCCATCGTCGGGGTGAAGATCCTGACTTCGGCGGTGTTGGCGGGGTCGCGCGGCGGCAACACGAAGGTGACTTCCGAGTAACCGAATTCGGTCGCGATCGCCTGCATCTGCCCGTCGCTCAAGCCCCGGGCATCCGGAATGACCGCGAGTTGATTGCCGGCGAAACGTTCGGCCGTAAAGACGTCGACGGTGACATAGGCGATGGATGGCGAGGCTGCGGTCATGGCTCGGCTTTCGCTGGCGTTGGATGCGAAGCCAAGGCTTAAGCCAGTGTCCGCGACGGGCAAAGGCGCCAACTTGTTCCGGTGACAAGTTCGATCGGGGCGACTGGATGCGCTCCGGCTACCCCTGCTGTCCGTTACCTTCCCGATGCCGATGACGCCGTCATGCGGCCGAGGAACACGAAAAGGGGCCGGCTTGCGGCCCCTTCGTTTGCCCTCGGTCGAGTGTCGCTCAGGCGGCCTTCTCGAGATCCTTCTTCCAGGCGCCCTTGGCCGCAAGACTGCACATTTCGGCTCGGTGCGAGAAGGCGCGCTGGCCGGCGGCGACGTTCTCGGCCTTGCCGTTCCAGGCGTTGAGCGCCTCCTGCTGCAGGGCGCGGCCGTAGGAGAAAGTCAGCTTCCACGGCAGGTCGCGCAAGACGTTGATGGCCGAAAGATGGGCAGTCGCCTCTTCGGTCGATTGGCCGCCGGAGAGGAAGGCGATGCCCGGCACGGCGGAGGGCACGGTGCGCTTCAGCACCTTGATGGTGCGTTCGGCCACTTCGGCGACGGACGCGTTGCGCGCCTTCTTGCCGTCGATCACCATGCTCGGTTTCAGGATCATGCCTTCGAGCTTGACCCGCATTGCCGCCAGCTCCTCGAAGGTGACGCGCAGCGCCCATTCCGTCACGTGCTCGGAGCGATCGATCGAATGGTCGCCCGGCGCACCATCCATGAGCACCTCCGGCTCGACGATCGGCACGATGCCGGCGTCCTGGCAAAGGGCGGCATAGCGCGCGAGTGCATGGGCGTTGGCGCGAACGGCGCCGGCGGTCGGCAGCGTGTCGGAGACGGAGATCACGCCGCGCCACTTGGCGAAGCGTGCGCCGGCTTCGTGATATCTGGCCAGCCGTTGCGCAAGACCGTCGAGGCCTTCGGTGATCGTCTCGGCCGGGAAGTTGGTCATCGGCTTGGCGCCGGCATCGACCTTGATGCCGGGGATCGAGCCGGCGGCGCGGATGATGTCGACGAGCGGCGTGCCGTCCGCCGCCTTCTGGAACAGGGTTTCCTCATAGAGAATGACACCGGAGATGTATTTGCGCATTGCCTCGTCGGCGCGCAGCAGCATCTCGCGATAGTCCCGCCTGGAGGCCTCGGTGGATTCCAGGCCGATCGTGTCGAAGCGTTTCTTGATTGTTGCCGTGGACTCGTCGGCGGCGAGCAGCCCCCGGCCGTTGGCGACCATGGCGACAGCGATGTCTTCCAGTCTTTCGCTCATGTTTTTCTCCCTAGACAGCGCCGATCACCAGGATCGGGGCGAGTACTGAAACAGTTTCGGACCGACGGCGCACGGGGCAACCGCCACGCTCCAAACAAGGGCGCGAGTAACAGGTGAAATTGTCCAGGAAAATGGCGAGAAAATCGACTAAAACGATTTAAAATTTTTTAATCGTTTGAATAAATAAGGTTTTTTCTTGATTGCCGGCGCGTGGGGTGTTCCCACGCGCCGGTTGCATGGCTTACTTCTGCTTGAGGATGTCGACGCCCGGGAGCGGCTTGCCTTCCATCCACTCCAGGAACGCGCCGCCGGCGGTTGAGACGTAGCTGAAATCGTCGGCGACTTCGGCATGGTTCAGCGCCGCGACGGTATCGCCACCGCCGGCAACCGAGACCAGCGAGCCCTGACGGGTGCGGGCAGCCGCATGCTTGGCAACGGCAACCGTCGCCTTGTCGAAGGGGGCGATTTCGAAGGCGCCGAGCGGGCCGTTCCAGACCAGCGTTTCGGCCTTGGAGATCCACGCGTTGACAGCCGCGATCGACTTCGGGCCGACGTCGAGAACCATGGCATCGGCCGGAATGGCGTTGATGTCGACCACTTCGTTGTCGGCGCCGGCCTTGAACTCGCGGGCAATCACGCCGTCTTCCGGCAGCACGATGGCGCAGCCGGCCTTATCGGCAGCGGCGATGATCGCCCGGGCGGTGTCGGCGAGGTCATGCTCGCAGAGCGACTTGCCGACATTGATGCCCTTGGCGGCGATGAAGGTGTTGGCCATGCCGCCGCCGATGACGAGCGCATCGACCTTGGTCACGAGGTTCTGCAACAGGTCGATCTTGGTCGAGACCTTGGCGCCGCCGACGATGGCAACGACCGGGCGCTTCGGCTGGCCGAGGCCCTTTTCCAATGCTTCGAGTTCGGCCTGCATAGTGCGGCCGGCATAGGCCGGCAGGTGATGGGCAAGGCCTTCGGTCGAGGCATGGGCGCGGTGTGCGGCCGAAAACGCATCGTTGACATAGATGTCGCCGTTGGCGGCGAGCGCCTTGACGAATTCGGCCTCGTTCTTTTCCTCGCCCTTGTGGAAGCGGGTGTTTTCGAGCAGCAGAACGTCGCCGTTGCTCATGTCGGCAATCGCGTTCGCTGCCTTGTCGCCGATGCAGTCGGCGCCGAAGTGGACGCGCTGGTCGAGCACGTCTTCGACGGCCGTCGCGATCGTCTTCAGCGACATGTCGGCGACCGGTTCACCCTTCGGGCGGCCGAAATGGGCCAACAGGATGACCTTGGCGCCCTTCTCGGACAGTTCGCGGATGGTCGGTGCCACGCGCTCGATGCGGGTCGCGTCGGTGACCACGCCGTCCTTGACCGGCACGTTGAGATCGACGCGCACCAGAACGCGCTTGCCGGCGATGTCGGTCAGATCGTCGAGGGTCTTGAAAGTCATCAGATAGTCTCCGGTGATAGTCTTTGGAAAAGGGTGGGATAGTCGATAACGAGGCCGTCCTCGTCTACCGGCAGGTCCGCGGCAAAGCTGCGGTCCTCGGCCTCGTAGCGATAGAGCCTGAAATCATCGAGGCAGGTGTAGTGCTGGCCGTCAACGACAGGCTCGAATGTGTCGAACGGCACGTAGAGCATCTTCAGCCGCACGGTGCCGGCCCGGCGGTCGAGCCTGAGACGGCGGATCGGCAGCGTGTTGGTGAAGGGTGTGCCCGAGAGGTCGATATCGATGCAGCCGTCGAACTCGGGGAGGGGCGTGCCGCGCGCCGTCGCCCATTGGCCCGGAACATCCGAGCGCAGGTGCAGGCTTCGGCCATCGGTCGTGTCGACCATGAACTTGCGAACCAGCCAGGCCTCGTCGCAATCGATCCGATAGCGTACGCCGTAGGGCGTACCGCCGCGGTTGCCGATGAGAACGCCAACGGCGCGGATGACCGCGCCGTCGGTAGTTTCGGTTTGCGTCAGCGTCAGGTGCTCGAGCCCTTCTCCTTCAAGCGGACGCCAGCGGACCGTCGTTGAAGAAAGGGCGCGAAACATCTGCGTTAGATGAGCTTGGCGAAGGCGACGGCCGTGTCGGCCATGCGGTTCGAGAAGCCCCATTCGTTGTCGTACCAGGTGAGGATACGTACGAAGTTGCCTTCGACGACCTTGGTCTGG
>NZ_JAEPRP010000235.1:0-8848 GCF_016652895.1 Ensifer sp. SSB1 | reverse complement strand
GGGCCATCACCCGTTTCGAGGGTTTCGCTCGATGTGCCGCTGGCACGCGATCGAAGCTTTCCGGGTTGGAACAGGGCGCTCCCCGAAAGGGTCGAGTGCCCTGTTTCGTTTTGAAGTACTGCTGAAATGGATCGGTGACCGTCCACTCCTCGTTGAGGCGCCGCCGCTCATACGGGATTGGAAAGGACGCCTGCGCCCCGGCGTTAAGTCTTGTTTCGGTGGCGGTAGACGAGATATGCGCCCGCCATGCTCATCGCCGCCAAAGCGAACCAGGTCAGCGCGTAGACCAGATGGCTGTTGCGAAAACGAACGACCGTAAGTCCGCCGACCGGCAGGCCGCCGGGATTGGGTGCCGCATCCGCATCGATGAAGTAGGGTGCGACATCATGCAGGCCCTTCGCCGCAGAAATCGCGGCGACGTCGCGCGAGAACCAACGGTCGTTTGCCGGATCATTGGAGCGCAGGAAGGCGCCGCCAGGTTCGGTGACGCGGAGTAGCCCTGTTACCGTGGTGGCTCCGTCGGTCTCACCTTCAGCGCGTTCGGCAGCATTGCGGCGATCGACGGGCACAAAGCCGCGATTGATCAGCACGGTCGAACCGTCTTCCAGGCGCATTGGCGTCAGAACCCAGAACCCGGCGCCAAACTCCGTCACCGCCTGCACTAGCGTGGCCTTGCCATGACTGAAGGTTCCGGTTGTGGTGACGCGACGGTATTCGTCCTTCTCCCGTGTGACGGTACCCCAGTCAGATCGCGCTGGTGCCGGCACGGCGGGCGCATTAATGCGCGCCTCGACACGGGCAATGAGATCAAGCTTCCAGGAGAGCCGCTGGACCTGCCAGGTGCCGAGCGCCAGGAACACCGCTACGAGGAACAGCAGGGCGCCCGTCATCATCAGACGGGCGCGGGAGGATACGCGGTCCCTCCCCTTCACCTTATCGTCGGTGGTCATCGTGGTATCCACCTGCCCTGACCCGTCGTCAGGGCATGTTCTTCATCATCTCGTGGGTCATCGGCATCATGTTGGTGTTGAGGTGATGCATGACCCAGAGAGAGCCCGCGAGTGCGATGCCGACGATGATGATCGTGAAGATCAGCGCCATCAACGTCCAGCCTCCTTCGGAGCGCGCATTCATGTGCAGGAAGTAGATCACGTGCACGACGATCTGGACGACGCCGATGCCCATGACAATGACGGCGGTCAAGATCTTGCTGTCCAGCACGCCACCCATGACCAGCCAGAACGGGATGGCCGTCAGGATCACCGAGAGGATGAAGCCCGTCATGTAGCTCTTGAACGAACCGTGGCCGGCGGCGTCGCCGTGATGGCTGTGCGCGTGATGCGGTTCGAACGCGCTTTCGTGGTCGGAATGTGCACTCATCCGAGAACTCCCAGGAGATAGACGAAGGAGAAGACGCCGATCCAGATGACGTCGAGGAAGTGCCAGAACATCGACAGGCACATCAGGCGACGGCGGTTTTCCGGGATCAGCCCGTGCTTGCTGACCTGCACCATCAGCGTGATCAGCCAGATGATGCCGAAGGTGACGTGCAGCCCGTGCGTGCCGACCAGCGTGAAGAACGACGACAGGAAGGCCGAGCGTGTCGGGCCGGCACCTTCGAGAAGCAGGTGGTAGAACTCATAGAGTTCGACCGCAAGGAAGATCGCGCCGAACACGCCGGTGACGCCGAGCCAGAACAGCGTCTCCATCTTGGCGTTGCGCTCCATCTGGAGCATCGCAAAGCCGTAGGTGATGGAGGAGAGAAGCAGCATCGCCGTGTTGAAGGCGACGAGGCCGAGGTCGAAGAGATCCGCCGGCGACGGTCCCGCCGCGTAGTTGCGGCCGACAACGCCATGCGTTGCAAAGAGCACGGCGAAGATCAGGCAGTCGCTCATCAGGTAGAGCCAGAAACCCAGCATGGTGCTGTGTTCCGGGTGATGCTCTTCCGTCAGGTAGAACTGCGGCTTTTCGTTTTCTTGGACTTGGGTTTGGCTCATTGTCTCACATCCGTTCCGTGAGCAGCTTGGAGCGCGCATCCTCGGTCGCCGCAACGGTTTCGGCGGGGATGAAGAAATCACGCTGATAGTTGAACGTGTGACCGATCGCGACGGCGATGAGGGCGACGAAGGACACGGCCGCCAGCCACCAGATGTACCAGATGAGCGCGAAGGCGAGCATGACGCTGATGCCCGAGAGGATGACGCCCGTGCCGGTGTTCTTCGGCATATGGATCGGCTTGAAGCCTTCGAGCGGGCGCTCGTAACCTCGGTTCTTCATGTCGTACCAGCTGTCGTGGTCGTGGACGACTGGGGTGAACGCGAAGTTGTAGTCCGGCGGCGGCGACGAGGTCGACCATTCGAGCGTGCGGCCATCCCAGGCATCGCCTGAGGTCTCCCGCAACTGATCGCGCCTGAGGAAGCTGACGACCAGTTGGATGATGAAGGACGCGATGCCGATTGCGATCAGGACTGCGCCGAAGGCGGCGATGATGAACCAGATCTGCAGCGACGGATCTTCGAACTGGCTGACGCGGCGGGTGACGCCCATGAGGCCGAGCACGTAGAGCGGCATGAAGGCGAAGAAGAAGCCGATCTGCCAGAACCAGAAGCTCATCTTGCCCCAGAACGGATCAAGCTTGTAGCCGAACGCCTTCGGCCACCAGTAGACCAAGCCTGCCATCAGCCCGAACAACACCCCTCCGATGATGACGTTGTGGAAGTGGGCGATCAGGAACAGCGAGTTGTGCAGCACGAAGTCGGCCGGCGGGATCGCCAGCATGACGCCGGTCATGCCACCGATGACGAAGGTGACCATGAAGCCAATAGTCCAGAGCATCGGCAGCTCATAGCGGATGCGGCCGCGATACATGGTGAAGAGCCAGTTGAACATCTTGGCGCCCGTCGGGATCGAGATGATCATCGTGGTGATCCCGAAGAAGGCATTGACCGATGCACCCGAACCCATGGTGAAGAAGTGGTGCAACCACACGAGGTAGGACAGGATCATGATCACGCAGGTGGCATAGACCATCGACGTGTAGCCGAAGAGGCGCTTGCCGCAGAAGGTCGCCACCACCTCGGAGAAGATGCCGAAGGCCGGCAGTACGAGGATGTAGACCTCCGGGTGACCCCAGATCCAGATGAGGTTGATGTACATCATCGGATTGCCACCAAGGTCATTGGTGAAGAAGTTCATGCCGAGGTAGCGGTCGAGCGAAAGAAGGGCGAGTGTTGCCGTCAGGATCGGGAAGGTCGCCACGATCAGGATGTTGGTGCAAAGCGAGGTCCAGGTGAAGACCGGCATCTTCATGAAGGTCATGCCGGGTGCGCGCATCTTCACGATGGTCGCGATCAGGTTGATGCCTGATAGCGTCGTGCCGACGCCGGCCACCTGAAGTCCCCAGATGTAATAGTCGACGCCGACGCCCGGACTGTAATCCGCGCCAGAAAGTGGCGGATAGGCGAGCCAGCCGGTCCGTGCGAACTCACCGACGAACAGCGACATCATGATGATGACCGCACCGCCCGTCGTCATCCAGAACGAGAAATTGTTGAGGAACGGGAACGAGACGTCGCGCGCGCCAATTTGCAACGGCACGACATAGTTCATGAAACCAGTGACGAAGGGCATCGCCACGAAGAAGATCATGATCACCCCGTGGGCTGTGAAGATTTGGTCGTAGTGATGCGGGTTGAGATAGCCCTCGTTGCCGTTGAAGGCGATCGCTTGCTGTATGCGCATCATGATCGCATCGGCAAAGCCACGCAAAAGCATGACGATTGCCAGGATGATGTACATGATGCCGATCTTCTTGTGATCGACCGACGTGAACCACTCGTGCCAGAGATAGCCCCAGAGCTTGTACTTCGTGATCAGGGCGAGAATGGCGATGCCGCCGACGGCCACCGCTGCGAAGGTCGCGACGAGGATCGGCTCGTGATAGGGGATCGCTTCTAACGTAAGCCGCCCGAAGATGAATTGCGTGAGGCTGGTGTCACCAAACATGGGTCTTCCAATATGTCTCGAATTGCGGCCCAAAGGACCTTGGCGCTCGCTGGATCAGGGCCGGCGAGCGCGCGAAATTCCTAGTGCGTCTTGTGCATGTCGTGGTTCATCGGTTCGGCCGCCGACGGCTGATCGCTGCCCGCGGCCGGCTGTTCGCCACCGGCGGCGTTGCCGGCTTCCGGAGCCGTTACACCCGGTGCTGCCGCTTCGACCACGCCGCCCGCATGGCGGTTGTCGTGCTCGAGCTTGGCGCGGTTCTCGTGGCTTTCAACGCCGGCGCCACCCATCATGTCGATGTGCATCATGTCCTTCATGCACATCTGCCCTTCCCGAACGCACATGTTGAGCACGGCGTCATAAAGACCGTCTTCGACGGAGGCGAAGTAACGCACCGGTTCCTTGACGCTCGGCTTTTCGAGCTTCAGGTAGGCGTCGCGGTTGAGCATCGTGCCGTTTTGCTTCACGCGGGCGACCCACTGGTCGAAGCCCGCCTGGTCCACACCGTGGAACTTGAAGCGCATGTGCGAGAAGCCGTCGCCGCTATAGTTGGACGAAAGGCCCTCGTACTCGCCGGCCTTGTTGATGACGGCGTGCAGCTTGGTCTGCATGCCGGGCATGGCGTAGATCATGCCGGCAAGCGCCGGGACGTAGAAGGAATTCATCACCGAGGATGCCGTGATCTTGAAGTTGATCGGCACATCGACTGGTGCTGCCATCTCGTTGACCGTGGCGATGCCGTAGTCCGGATAGAAGAACAGCCATTTCCAGTCGAGGGCTACGACCTCGACGGTGATCGGCTTCATCTCATCGGTTACCGGCCGCGCCGCATCGATGCGGTCGAGCGGCCGATAGGGGTCGAGCTTGTGCGTGCTTACCCAAGTAATCGCGCCGAGTGCGATGATGATGGCGAGCGGCGCCGACCAGATGATGACTTCGAGACCGGTGGAATGGTGCCATTCCGGATCGTACTTGGCAGCGGTGTTCGACTGGCGATAGCGCCAGGCGAAGAAGAGCGTCAGGAAAATGACGGGGACGATGATCACCAGCATCAGGACCGTCGAAATGACGATCAGATCCCTCTGCTGCGCGGCAATATCGCCGGAGGGCGACATGACCACCATGTTGCATCCCGAGAGAACGGAGAGCAACAGGACGGCGACCATCGATCGTCCGGCTAAACTGAATGGCTTCGGCATTGCGGCCTCAACTTGCGTTTTGTCTAGTCGGCATTACTCGGGCATGGTCGCGCATGGAAGTGAGGTCCATCGTCGCAGCGCAGCATTTTGCCGCAGTGCAGTGACGGCCGTATCGCTCTATGCGCGTCTGTACGGGCGCAATGGCTTAATGTCGGTTCGATGCCGGCTGTTCAGGCGACCGTTAGGCACGAACTCGAATGGGGCATGTGCGCATGTACGTGCACGGCATTCTTGATATCAGACGCCAATTGGTCAACACTCTAACGACAAGACGCACGTTCGTCGGAGAAGTTCATGGTTTCGGTCACTCATCCCACATCGTCTGGACTCGAACGGGATGCACGTCGCATCCATGAGGACGACAAGCCTCTGTCCCCGGGAAGTATCGCCATCGGCGTGGTCATTGGGCGAACCTCCGAGTTCTTCGATTTCTTCGTCTATGGCCTCGGCTCGATTCTGGTTTTCCCGAAGCTGATCTTCCCGTTCGCGCCCAATGCGGTCACCGCGACGCTTATGTCCTTCGCGCTGTTTCCCCTCGCCTTCCTCGCCCGTCCCGTCGGGTCCTTCGTATTCATGTGGGTCGACCGCAACTACGGACGCGGCACGAAGCTGACGATTGCACTCGTCATCCTCGGCGGCTCCACCGCGTCCATCGCCTTCCTGCCGGGCTACGACACGATCGGCTACTGGGCGGTGGCGCTCCTTGCGCTCTTCCGACTGGGACAGGGCTTTGCGCTGGGCGGGGCCTGGGATGGCCTTGCGTCGCTGCTGAACCTCAATGCGCCGCAGAATCATCGCGGCTGGTACGCAATGATCCCGCAGCTCGGTGCGCCGATCGGCTTTGCGCTTGCAAGCATCCTCTTCGGCTACTTCGTCAGCAATCTCTCACAGGAGGATTTCCTCGCCTGGGGCTGGCGCTATCCCTTCTTCGTCGCCTTCGCGATCAACGTCGTGGCGCTTTTCGCGCGCCTGCGCATCGTTGCCAGCAAGGAATTCGGCGCTGCCATGGAAGCCAAGGAGCTCGAGGCGCGGCCGATCTTCGAGATGCTGAGCAAGCATAGCATCGACGTCGTGCTCGGCGCCTTCGTGCCGCTCGCCAGCTTTGCGATGTTCCACCTCGTGACGATCTTCCCCTTGAGCTGGGTGACGCTCAACGGTGGCCAGTCGGCCGCTGAATTCCTGTGGGTCCAGGTCGCGGGCGCCGCCCTCGGTGCCATCGGCATCGTGCTGTCAGGCGTGATCGCCGACCGCGTCGGCCGCCGCAACCAGCTGATGATTGGTGCGATCCTGATCGCGATCTTCAGCTTCTCGGCTCCCTTCCTGCTCGATGCCGGCGGCAAAGGTCAGGACGCCTATATCCTGATCGGATTTGCCATCCTCGGGCTTTCCTTCGGCCAGTCCTCTGGTGCCGTGTCTTCGCGCTTCACCCAGTACTATCGCTACACGGGTGCTGCACTGACATCCGATCTCGCCTGGCTCGTCGGTGCTGCCTTCGCGCCGCTCGTGGCGCTCGGGCTTGCCAGCAGCTTCGGCATCATCTTCATCGGCGGTTACCTGATTTCCGGTGCGATCTGCACGATCGCCGCGCTCAGCCTGACCCGAGCCCTCGATCAGCAGTAAGGAGACGGCGGGGCGGCGACGCCCTGCCGACCTCTTCAGAGGCGGACCTCGACGTGAAAGCCCCGATCCGTTCCCGGGGCGGGCGATGCGATCAGCAATCGTCCATGCATCTGTTCCACCAACCGCTGCACGATTGCAAGGCCGAGGCCGGAGCCGGAAGCTTCCGTCGGCCCACGACTGAAGCGCTTGGTCAGGCCAGCCAGGGTCTCCGCGTCGATGATGGCACTGTCGTTGGTGACACCCACACCACGGGCATCAACGTTGATCCTGACGGGGCTGCCGGATGGGCTGTGGATTAGGGCGTTTTCCAGAAGATTGCGGAGCACGATCGCAAAGGCATCGGCGGGGATCGGACGGACAAGATCGGCGCCTTCCGCGACATGGACCTTCAGGCGGCTGGCACCAAGTGCCGAGCGTTCCATGTCCTCAAGGACGAGATCCAGAACCGGCAAAAGGTCGGTGCTTTCGTCGGATATGGCGATCCCGGCTTCGGCCCGCGACATCTGCAACAGCTTTTCGGCCAATCGACCGAGATGAAGCAGTGCGCGCTCGATCTGGCTGGTTCGCTGGCGAAAGGCGGGGGGCACTTCACTCGCCAGCCGTTGTGTTTGCGCCAGCGCACCCGCGATCGGCGTCCTCAGTTCATGGGCGCTGTTGGAAGTGAATTCGCGTTCCGCTTCGAGTGCCGCCTTTAGGCGCGTCAGCAGAAGGTTGACCGAACGGGCGATCGCGCGCAGTTCTCTCGGTAGCGCGCCTTCATCAAGCGGAGCCAAGTTGCCGCTGTCCTTGGTGAGGATTTCTTCGCGCAACTGCTCGACCGGTGCCAGTGCGCGGCGAGCGACAAGAATGATGGCGATAATGCTGGTTGGGATCAGCACGACCAACGGCAAGAGCAGCGCTGTGCCGCCCTCGAAGAGCGCTTCGGTGCGATGCTCGAAGGCGTCGGCCACCTGGACGAAGAGGGAACCATCGGTCGTTCCTGCCGTGTAGATCCGGTGCGTTGCCGTCTGCGAGAAACCGACTTCGAGCGGAACCGCGAAGGGCTCCGGTGCTCCGTCTTCAAACAGAACCCTGCCGCCTCGATCGCGGACCTGATAGATCAGATATTGTGAGTTCAGCGTCGGCGCGATGACGGCAACGGTGGGCGGGCCGTCGTTACGGTCGCGGGCGATGTCGTCGACCACGATCTGCAGCAGGCGCTCGGCAGTCTCCTGGACGCCGCTGTCGAAGATCTCGGTGAATTCGTCCTGCATGACATAGACGCCAAGGCCAAGCGCGACGCACCAGAAGATGGCAACGACGCTCGTCAGCGCGATGGTCAGTCTGCGGGTCATGCTTGCGACACGCGACATCCGCTCACCTGATGCTATAACCAAGGCCCCGCACGGTCTCTATCCGATCGGAGCCGATCTTCTTGCGCAGGCGGCTAATATAGACCTCGACCGTATTGCTCTCGATTTCAGCGCCAAAAGCGTAGAGCGCATCGTGGAGTTGCTCCTTCGATACGAGCGCACCCGGACGGGCGACGAGTTTGTCGAGCACGGCCCATTCCCTTGCGCTGAGGCTCTGGCTTTCTCCTTCGACCAGCACCTTGCGGTGCACCTGATCAATCTCGATGCCGGGAAGTCTGACCTTTGGCGTCGCATTGCCGACATACCGCCTGGAAACGGCCAGCATGCGGGCACTCAACTCGCCGAGGTCGAATGGCTTGACCAGATAGTCGTCCGCCCCGCTGTTCAAGCCTTCGATGCGATCGGAGATCTGGTCATGCGCCGTCAAGATGATGACCGGCGTGCCGTCGTCCCGCTTCCGAAGAGCCCGCAGCAGCGATAGCCCCGAGCCGTCAGGTAGCCGGAGGTCAAGCAGTATCAGGCCGTAGAGGACCGTCTCCGTCGCCGCCATGGCGTCGACTATGCGCGTAAACCAATCGACTGCGTGGCCAGCCGCCGCGACGTGATCGCGTAGCGCCTCCCCCAGAACCTGGTCGTCTTCGACTAGTAGGACTCTCCAGATATCACCGGACACGT
>NZ_JAEPRP010000234.1:0-8867 GCF_016652895.1 Ensifer sp. SSB1 | reverse complement strand
AGAAAGGGCGGCTCAATGAGCCGCCCAGGGATGAAATCAATGGATGACCTCGAGTTCGTCGCTTGCGTCGATCTCGTCAGAGGGAAGGACGCCATATTCACCGTCGACTTCAAAGACGGTGACCGGGACCATCAGGTCGCGGGAGAGCTGGAAGGCGTGGGGCGGTGCGAGAAAAAGATCGTGCGACATTTGAAGAGGCTCCATCTGGGAGCGGGCCAATTCCCGCTCGATGGCTCCTCAAGAGCCCGGGAACGGGCGCAATCACCGCGATGGCGATAGCTGAGAGCGGCCGCAGCTTAAGCTAGCGGACCCTTCACGGGTTTATCGTGGAAGATCCGGAACCGGGCCAGGACGCCATCTAGGAGAGGGGAATTGTTTGCTCCAAGGCGTGCCTCTGAATCGAGAGACGATGTCCGAAGTAAACCCGCGCTCGCAAAAGCGCCCGTTGCGCGACCGCCGGCGCCTTCGTCCTCGGCGGTGCACTCAGACCCCATCGTTTTGGCGGAATTACCGTTCGGTTATAGTTTGTCATGGTGTGACAAAGCGCATACTGAGTGGGCATCCACTGTGGCCTCCGCGCCAGACTCTGATCGCCTTCCAACGCGTTCGCATGAAGCCGGCCTATGTTACGACGGACTCAACCCTTCGCCGCCAACCGACAAATCCCCATGGCCACTTCCAGCGACTTTTCGAACGCCGGGATCGGCAGGAACTCGTAGCGCGAATGGAAATTGCAGGCGCCGGTAAAGAAGTTCGGCGTCGGGATGCCGCGCGCCGAAAGTACGGCACCATCGGTGCCGCCGCGCATCGGCATCAGCTTCTTATTTATCCCGAGTTCGTCCATCACATCAAACAACAGGGAGACGGCGCGGTCGTCGTGTTGAAGACTGGTGGCGATGTTTCGATAGGTATCGGTGACCTGGTGGCGGACGTTGCCGCTGGGATAGCTTGAGCATATCCGCTCCGCCACCTCGGCGATCCGCCGCTTGCGTTGATTGAAGCCATCGGTGTCGAAGTCGCGGATCAGGCAGGTGAGTGTTGCCTCGCTGTCATGGGCGACGAGATCCTTGAACCAGAAGAAGCCCTGGCGATCGGCGGTGTGTTCGGGCGTGTCGTTGCGGTCGAACTGGGCGATGAAGTCGATCGCCATCGTCAGCGGATTGACGAGGTTGCCCTTTGCCGACATCGGATGGGCACTGACACCGGTGAAGACGATCTCGGCGGCGGCGGCATTGAAGGTCTCGAGCACAACCTCGCCCAGTTCGCAGCAGTCGATCGTATAAGCAAAGTCGCAAGGAAAGCGGGCGAGATCCAGCGCCTTGGCGCCACGCAAGCCGATTTCTTCGTCGGGCACGAAGGCGACGAAGACGTCACCATGCGTCTGCTGGTCGAGCCGAGCAAGCAACGTCATGATCACGGCGATGGCCGCCTTGTTGTCGGCCCCGAGCACGCTGGTGCCGTCACTGACGATGATGTCCTCGCCGGTCCAGCCGAGGATCTCCGGATGCTCGGCAACACGCAGCCAGATATCATCCTTGGCATTGAGGCAAAGATCCTTGCCGTCGAAGCGGAGGATCTGCGGCCGGATGAACGGCGAGAGCCCGACATCGACGGTGTCGAGATGGGCGATAAAGCCGATCGCCGGCGCGTCGGGCCGGTTGCCGCGTTTAACCCCGGTGACGATGGCATGTTCGTCGACGCGGACGTCCGCCAGGCCCAGCGCCCGCATCTCCTCGGCCAGCAGCGCGGCGAGCGCTGCCTGGCCTGGCGAGGATGGCAGACCTAACGCCCGGCCATTGCTCTGGCTCTCGATCGCGGCATAGCGAAAGAAACGGTCGATCAGTTCCTGGCGAATGTCCATACTAGCCCTCATGTGGTAGCTGCGGGCCGTGACGGCCCGCCTTGTTGTGGCGATCAGCCGGGAACATCGACTAGACGCGGATGACACCGACACCCTCAGAGATGCGGATCTCCGTGCCGAGCCGGGCCGATTGCTCTGCAAGACGTTGAAGTATGTGCTCGGCACGGGTGCCGGTCGCCAGATGCGGTGCAAGACGGCGTTCCAGCACGCCGTCCTCTAACGCCGCATCGCCGCCGATGACGACCGGATGAAGAATAACCTCCACGAGACGGTTGTCGGCGTCGAAGGTCGTGGCCGCGACCACGCTTTCCCAGACCTCCGGCACCGTCCAGGTCGACTTCTCGGAACGCACATGGAAGATGAAGTTGCCGAGGCTGTAGAAGATCGGCCGACCCCGGTAGATCTCGATCGGCTGCAGCACCGGCGCGCCGTGGCTGACGAACATCGACGCCCCAGCATCGATGCAGGCGTGGGCGACCCCGCTCACCCAGTCGGGAACCTGATACCAGTCGGACGCCCAGTGATGATGGTGCAGATAGGCGACCACCAGCGATCCATCCTTCGCTGCCGCCGTGATGGCTGCAAGGTTCCTCTCCAGATCCGCTTCATCGATGTTGACACTGCGCCCGCAGCGCTCCGATCGCCGGAACACGGCACGGGCAAGCGCGATCTCGGTTTCCGGGTTAAGCTCCGGGCGATCGTCCGGCTGGCTGTCATTGGCAAGATCAATCGCGGTGTAACCGTCCTGGTCGCGGATCGCTGCCAATTGCCCGAACGCGGCGCCGTCGTCCTAATTCATCTGGGTAATCCCGAGCCGATTAACGCCGGGACGGGCGGGGCGCCCTTCCTTCGCATCTGCGGCATACATGAAGTCTGGGCCGGGACCGCCGTCCATCGCGACGACGGCTACCGGCCGACCGGAGATCACAGCAGTGCTCGCCCGCGACACTTCCCCTTGATCTCGACCAAGACCGGCATGGAGAAAGCCGCGCTTCTCGACCTCTTCCAGCGTCGAGAGCACGCCGGAGGGACCGAGGTCGAAGGCATGGTTGTTCGACAGCGACAGCGCCTCAAAACCGATGCCCTTCAGGGTATCGAGCACGAATGGGGCGCTGCAGCCGAAGAACGAGCCTTTGAGCGGCCAGCCACCGTGACGCCCAAGGATCGTGCCTTCGAAGTTGGTGAAGGCGAGATCGGCTTCGCGCAGCAGCGAGCGAACCTTGGCGAATGCCGGAGCGGTGATGTCGCGGATGTCATGTTTGATCAGCGACTGGCCGGTAACAGCGAGGGTGAAGCGGTGTTGCATGGGAGGACTTTCTGGGGCGACACGCGCCAGCCGTTTCGAATATCTGATGGTTCCGGGTTGGATCCGCTCGCTGAGGGTCGACGCACCCCTCAGCATGTGAAGCGCTCCGGCCGGGCGGCAATCAGCGTGCGGGTGTAGGCATTGTCGGAGCGCGAGAAGATGAAGTCCGAGGGCCCAAAATCCTCGACCCGCCCGTTCTTGAAGATGTAGACGGCACTGCACAGTGCCTGGACGATGGCGAGATCATGGGAGATGAACACCATCGTCATGCCGCGCTCCGCGATAGTCTCCCTCAGCAGGCCGACGATCTCGGCCTGGACCGAGACGTCGAGGGCCGAAGTCGGCTCGTCGGCAACAATGATCTGAGGCTCGGCAAGCAGCGCTCGCGCGATACAGACCCGCTGCTTCTGGCCACCAGAGAGCTGATGCGGATGGCGGGACAGCAGGCTGCGGGCAAGGCCGAGCCGATCCATCATCTCAGCCGCGGTCTCAGCCACAGATCGGTCCCTGGAACCCCCACCAGCACCGAAGCGGATGCCTTCCGCAAGCGCCTCGGCGATGGTCATCCGTGGGTTGAGGGATACCGATGGATCCTGGAAGATCATCTGCACCCGGCCGAGAAGACCGGTGCGCCGGCCGCTCGAGGCAGCCTCAAAGCTTTGCTCGCCGATGACAATCCGACCTTCATGCGCGCTGTCGAGACCGGCAAGGATCCGGCCGAAGGTGGTCTTGCCGCTACCACTCTCGCCGACGATGCCGGTGATCGTGCCGCGTTGCAGACGAATGCCGACATCACGCAGACCGAAGCTTGACCGTTTCCGGCCAAGGCCCCAATGGAAACCCTGCGGAGAGAACACTTTCGATATGCCTTCGGCAACAAGAAGTGGACGTTCGAGCTTGTCCGTGGCACGGGACCAGTCGTCAACGCCACTGTCATCAGCGTGTGCCGTCTTGTCCTCCACCTTCGCTGCCCTTGCAGGAATGCGAAGCCGTGGAACAGCGGCAAGCAGCTTCCTGGTATAGTCGTGGTTCGGCTGATCGAGGATGGTGACCGTGTCATCCGCTTCGACCACCTGGCCCTTCTTCATGACCAGCACCCGGTCGGTAATCTCGGAGATCACCCCCATGTCGTGGGTGACGAGAATGACGGAGACACCGGTCTCGTCGACGAGGGTTCTGAGCAATCCGAGCACCTGCTTCTGCACGGTGGCATCGAGTGCCGAGGTCGGCTCGTCGGCGATGATGATGTCGGGAGACCCCGCAAGGGCGATGGCGATGACGATGCGCTGCCGCTGGCCACCGGAGAACTGGTGCGGGTAGTTGCCGTACCGCCGCTGAGGCTCGGGAATACCGACCCGTGCCAGCAGATCGATGGCGCGGGTGCGGGCCTGACGTCTCGAAAGGGTTGGATCGAGCGCCAGGCAAGTTTCCTCAACCTGCGCGCCAACGCTCATCAGCGGATCGAGCGAGGCGGTATGATCCTGGAAGATCGCCGAGATGCGCTTGCCCCGCAGCGCCCCGCGCTCCCCGGCGGACATCGCCTCCAAGACCTTGCCGTCGAAACTGATCGTTCCCGACGTCTGCTGGAACTCCGGCGCAAGCAACCCGAGGATGGCATTGCCGACGGTCGACTTGCCAGCCCCGGACTCTCCGATGATCCCAAGGATCTCGCCGCGTCCAAGCGCGAAGCTGACGTCGCTGAGGATCGTCGTCGGGCCGGCCCTGGACAAATGGCGAAGGCCGAGATTCTCGACCCGCAGCAATACGGGCTGTTGAGACGAAGGCCCGAATGGAGGCAATGGCGGGCGCAGAGTTGTGTTCGCATGTTCGACTGTCATCGCGTCTGGTTCCTTGGATCGAGGCTGCGGCGAACGTCCTCGCCGAAAAGATTGATGGAAGCGATCAGGCCGAAGAGGGCGAGACCCGGAAACAGGCTGATCCAGTATTGGCCGGTCATCAGGTACTGGAAGCCATTGGCAACGGCGGAGCCGAGCGAGGGTTTGTCGATCGGAACGCCGAGGCCAAGGAAGGACAGCGTCGCCTCCAGCGCCACGGCATGGCCGACCTCGATCGGGATCAGGGTGATCGCCGGCCCGATGCTGTTGGGCAGCAGGTGACGGAACAGGATCCTTGACGTCGGCAGCCGCATCAGCCGCGCGGCATCCATGTAGGGCTTCTTGACTTCGCTCAGCGCCACGCCACGGGCGATCCGCGCATAGGTCGCCCATTGGGCGACGACCAGCGCCAGGATGATCCGGTCGATGCCGGGTCCAAGCGTGACGATGGCAATCAGCGCAATCAGGATGGTCGGCAGGCTGAGCTGCAGATCGACGAGGCGCATGATCGCGACATCGACCCATTTGCCGAAGTAGGCGGCACTGACACCGGCGGTGAGCCCGATCAGCGCGGCAAGCGCGGAGCTGACGATCGACACGACCAGGCTGATGCGCAGGCCATAGAGGATGGTGCTGACAATATCGCGACCAAGCCCGTCGGTTCCAAGCAGATAGAGATAACCACCGCTACCCAGTGTTCCGGGCGGCGACGATGCCTCCCAGCCAAAGATCTGCAGCGGGGCGTAAGGGTTTTGCGGTGCGATCAGGGGTGCAGCGATGGCAACCAGGATGTAGCTGACGAGCAGCAGCTTGGACACGGTCATGACCGGTCCGTGACGGCGCTTCTTCAACGCGCTGAGGATTTGGGCTTTCATGACGGTCCCCTTCAGGAAGACAGGCGCACGCGCGGATCGAGTACGGCATAGAAAAGATCGACGAGGGCATTGAGAACGACGAAGGCGACGGCGATGAAGGTGAGCGTCGCCATCACCACCGGCCGGTCGAGCAGCTGGATGGAGTCGATCAGCAGCTTGCCGACGCCCGGCCATGAGAAGATCGATTCCACCACCACGGCAAAGGCGAGCATGCCGCCAAACTGCAGACCGATGATCGTCACGATCGGCACGCTGATGTTCGGCAGCGTGTGGCGCATCAGGATCCGTCGTGACGACAGCCCCTTGGCGCGGCAAAACCGCGTGAAGTCCTGGCTCTCGACCTCGATCGTGCCGGAGCGCGACAGCCGCGCGATCAACGCGATGTTGGGAATGGCGAGCGCCAGTGCCGGCAGCACCAGGTGCCACAGACCGTTGGCGGTGAGCCAACTCCAGTCCTCACCGAGGACATGCACTGTTGCTCCTCTGCCACCGGACGGGAACCAGCCGGTGAGGATCGCGCCGACAAGGATCAGCATCATCGCCAGCCAGAACGAGGGGATGCTGAGCGCCGAGACGCTGCCGTTGAGCAGGGTCCGGTCGAACAGCGTGCCCATACGCCGACCGGCGAGAAGGCCAAGCCCGGCTCCAAGCGGGGCTGCGATCAGCATCGCGATCGAGGCAAGTTCCAGCGTTGCCGGCAGCTTGCTCATCACCAGCGTGAAGGCCGGCTGATGGTAGATGTAGGAGGTGCCGAAGTTGCCGCTGACGACATTGTCGATGAAGACGAGGTACTGGCGCCAGATCGGCTGGTCGAGACCGAGCGCGATGGTTGCCGCCTGAATGTCCTCGGGCGTTGCGGTTTCGATGTTGACGACGTTGAAGACCGGATTGCCGACGCTGTGGATGCCGATAAAGCCGATCAGCGACATGGCGATGAGAAGCAGGAAGGCCTGGGACAGCCTTCCAAAAACAACAGAGATCATGCCCATCTGCCTCTACTCCGTCGCAGCCAGGGTCTGCATCGCCGTCGTCCAGCCGCGCGGGTGCATGACATAGGAGCCGATGCGCGGGCCGTAACCGACGATGTGGTGGAAGTGGTAGAGCGGGATGATGGGCTGGTCGGCCATCACCAGTTCCGTCGCCTCAGCAAGGGCCGCATTGCGCTCCGGCCCGACCGCGATGCTTTCGGCCTGGGCCAGCTTCGTATCGAAAGCAGCATTGCGATACTTGCCGAAGTTCAGCGCGCCGGTTCCGCGCTCCTTATCCGGCGAGGCAAGCAGCGCACGCAGGATGATGTCGACCGCCTCGCCGGAGGTTCCGCCATACCAGACCGCATAGTCGCCAGCGGCACGCTTGGTATTGAACACCGAGAACGGGGCTGCCGACGGCTGGGCGGAAACACCGATGCGGGCCCAGCTCTGGGCGATCGCCTGCAGGCTCTCGGCGTCACCCGGATAACGGCCAGCCGGCCCGGCAAGCACGAGGTTGAAGCCGTCAGAATATCCGGCCTTGGCCAGTAGAACCTTGGCCTGTTCGTAGTCAGGCCCTTCGGGAAGGAGCTTGCCAGACGTGCCCGGAAGCCCGGTCGGAAACACCTGCGACGCCGCCGTGCCATAACCGGCGAGGATCTTGTCGACGAGAATGCCGCGGTCGGTCGCCAGCGCCAGCGCACGCCGGACAAGCGGGTTCTTGAACGGGTTGGCGATCGGCGCGCCCGACTTGTCGGTAACACCGGGAAGGGTGTCCCGATCAACATCGAACTGGACGAAGTTGATGCGGGCGGCACTGACGCTGGCAATCCACGCGCCACGCTGCTTCAAGCCTTCGACATCACGAGCCGGGATGGCGTCGGCGACATCGACCTCACCGGTGCTGACTGCAGCCACCCGGGCGGCCGGGTTCTCGATCACCCGGAAGGCGACCTTCAGCCAGGCGGGCTTGCCACCCCAGTAGGCGTCGTTGCGCACAAGTCTCAAGCTCTCGCCGGAGCTCCAGCTCTCAAACTTGTACGGCCCAGTTCCGACGGGCGGGGTACCCGCATTGAGGTCCTCGGTCGTCTCAAAGCCTTCCGCCGGCTTGTTCATCATAAAGATCGAAGAGAAGGTCAGAGGCAGGTTAGGGACGGCACCGTTCGTCTCGATGACCACGGTCAGCGGATCGGGTGCAGAGATCGACTTGATGCCGCTCACGGACGAACGAAATCCGCCGCTCGGGGGCTTCAGGAAATCGCGGATGCGCTCGATCGAATAGACAACATCATCGGCGTCAAACACCGCGCTGTCATGGAAGCGGACACCGTCGCGGAGCTTAAACTCCCATTGCGTGTCGGAGAGCGCCCGCCAGGATGTGGCAAGCCCGGGCATCAGCTGGAGCTTCTCGTCCTGGTACACCAGCCGTTCATAGATATGCGAAAGCAGCGAGGTGTTCTCGTTGAGATTGGCGTAGTGTGGATCGAGCGTCATCAGCTTGTAGGACGTGGCGATGCGCAGTTCGCCCCGTTCTTGCGCCAGGGCCGGCGCCGCGATCAACGACGCGCCGAGCGAGACGGACAGCAAAAGCGCCGACAGCAAACGCGGCCGAAACAATCTTCCCAGTTTCATGTGCGGTTCCTTCTTGTTTTTGACAGAGTCAGAGGTTCGCGCCGGAGGGGCTCCGACGCGGTGAAAATCAACGATTGAGCCCAGGCGGGCGTGCTCAGCTATTTTGCAGCGCGGCTTTGGGTTCGTGCGCAGCGAGGCGACGCGGCGGATCAACAGCCGCGTCGAATGCGAGGAGATCGGCCATTAATCCGCGGAGCTGCGGCCAGGGTTCGTCAGGACTGGTGGGGGAAGGCTGCGAGCGGCTGAGAATGGCATGCAGTTTGGCGGTTACACCAGCGACTGACTGCGCCGGTATGTCCCACAAGGCTTCCGCAGCCTTGTCCTCGGCGATCGCGGCGCAATCTTCGGCCTCGAGCGCTTCGCTGTAGCCAGGATCTCGTTCAACCGGCC
>NZ_JAEPRP010000236.1:2234-8972 GCF_016652895.1 Ensifer sp. SSB1 | reverse complement strand
TCGTCCTCAACGTCCTGAACGGCCGTTGGTCTACGCTCTCGAACTGGCGGGCCAACTGCTACGAGACGCTGCAGGGCAGTATCTATTTCGGCTCGATGGATGGCTATGTCTATCAGGGCGACACCGGCGGCACAGACGACGGCATGGCGTTTTCCGCCGCGTATCTGTCTCAGGCTTCGCCGGCTGGTCAGTTCGGCCAGCGCGCCACGGCCAACATGGCGCACATGTTCTTCCGGGCGAACACGAAGCCAAGCGTTCTGCTGTTTGCCAGGGCGGATGACAACAAGGACATTCCGACATTCAGCGCTGTGTCAGAGGGCGACACGACGGCGTCGGAGTGGGACGTTGGCCTATGGGGCACGGCCATCTGGGACGGTGTCACCATGCTCAACCGCTACGCGTTCCGGCAGAACGTCAGGGCCTCTGGCGACATGCTCGCGGTTGGATGCGTAGTCACCTCCGGCGGTACGGTGAAACTCGATCTGGAGGTGGATCTCGCAACACTGCAGGTCGGTGTCGGCGAGGCGAGCGCGTGACGTTGGTCTGGGGCGGCGAGAGCGCGCCGGAGATCAACCGCGCCGTTGCATCCTTCGTTGCCAGCCATATTCCGGGCTGCGAACGCGGGTGGGAGAATTTCACGACGCTCGGGCTTGTTGACGGCGATCGGCTCGCCGCCGGGGTCGTATTCCATAATTACAATCCCGAGGCTGGCGTCATCGAACTGTCGGCCGCCTCGACCAGCCGACGCTGGCTCACCCGGCCAATGCTGAATGGCATGTTCGGCTATCCGTTCGATCAGATCGGCTGCCAGATGGTCGTTTTGCGGGTGTCAGAGCGCAACGCGGTCATGATCGAAATCGCCGAGCGTTTCGGCTTCACATCTCACCGGATTCCCCGGCTGCGCGGCCGGGAAGAGGCGGAAATCCTGTTCACTTTAACTGATGACGAATGGCGGGCGCATCCCGTCAATCGGAGGTAACACATGGGCAAGCCCAAAGCACCGAAGGCACCGGATCCGGCACAGACTGCAGCTGCGCAGACCGGAACAAATATCGGCACTGCGATTGCGAACCAGACGCTCGGCAACGTCAACCAGGTGACGCCCGATGGTGCGCTGACATACAACCAGACCGGCACGAAGCAGTGGACCGATCCGACCAGCGGTAAGATCTATGATCTTCCGACCTATACGGCGACGCAGACGCTGTCTGCTGGTCAGCAGGCCATCAAGAACCAAAGTGATAAGGCCGAGTTGAACCTCGCGACCTTGGCGGCCGGACAATCGGCAAAGCTGAATGATCTCCTCGGGCGCCCTGTCGATACCTTCAAGGCACCGGCCGCCGGTGACCCATCGAAAATCGGTCTTCCGCTGTATACCGGCTATGGTGCAGGGCCGACGCTGCAGACGTCGCTACCGAACGCTGGCAATATCCAGTCATCGATCGCGGGTGCCGGCAATATCCAGCGTGACGTTGCGAACGCAGGCCCCATCAAGACATCGATCGGCAACACCGGCAACATCACCAACAGCTACGACTACAGCGCCGATACGACGAAATATGAAAACGCACTGATGGAGCGGATGAACCCGCAGCTCGCGCAGAGCCGTCAAGCGCTGGAAACGCAGTTGGCGAACCAGGGGCTACAGCCGGGTTCCGAGGCTTATAATCGCGCGATCGATGCTGCGACACGGCAGGAGAACGATGCCCGCCTCGGCGCGATCCTCAACGCCGGTCAGGAGCAATCGCGCCTTGCCGGTCTCGCTCGCGATCAGGCGTCGTTCCAGAACTCGGCGCAACAGCAGAACTTCAACCAGGCGCTTGCCGCGGCCGGGTTCACCAACCAGGCGCAGGCCCAGCAATACGGCCAAAACGCCAACAAGATGCAACAGGCGAACGCCGCGCAAGCGCAGCAGTTCGGGCAAAATGCGTCTCAGTTGGAGGCCAACAACGCGGCGCAGGCTCAGAGCTTCCAGCAGGGACTGGCATCGGCAGGCTTCAGTAACGATGCGCGTCAGCAGATGTTCCAGAACCGGAACTCGACGACGGCAGCGAACAACGCTCTGGCTGATCAGCGGTTCAACGCGCAGCAGGCGCAGCTTTCTGCGCAAAACAACGCCAGGTCTCAGTACCTGAACGAGCTTTACGCTGCCCGGAATCAGCCGATCAACGAGATTTCGAGCCTGCTTTCGGGCGCCCAGGTCAACCAGCCGAATTTCGTGCCAACTCAAGGGGTGAGCATCCCGAACGTCGATTACGCCGGCCTGGTGCAGCAGGACTATGCGAACCGCGTCAACGCCTACAACACAAAGCAAGCCGGTATCGGCTCGATCCTTGGCGGTGTCGCGGGCCTTGCCTCGCTGTCGGACGAACGCGCGAAGAAGGACATCAAGCAAGTCGGCGGTCTTTATGAGTACCGCTACAAGGGCGAGGGCAAAGACGCTCCGAAGCGCATTGGTGTCATGGCCCAGGAGGTCGAGAAGGTACGCCCGGACGTCGTCATCAAGGGCGACGATGGCTTTCGCCGGGTCGACTACGGCCTTCTGTTCTCCGCTGCTGGAAAGAGGAAGGTCGCATGAACAACCCGTTCGCGTTCTATGCCGGCATGGCGCGGCCTGACACCACCCAGAACCGCCAAAAACTCGCCGACGAGCTTCAAGCCAAGATCATGGGGCAGCCAATGCCCCAGAACACCACCGAGGGTGTTGGCGCACTCATGACCGGGTTTGCAGCCGGTGCCGCCAAGCGGAGCGCCGCGTTCCCTGTCGCCCCAGGCGGCGCCAAACCGGCGCCATTCGCTGGCCTCGCCAACTTCTTCACCATGGGCCGAAATGGAGGGCTCTATTGATGGTCGGATTTCTGTTCGGTGGCGACACCGGCGAGACTGCGCAATCGCTCGCTCGCAAGCGCGATATTCAGGACATGCTGGCCCGCCAGATCATGGGATCGCAGCCGAAGACGGCCGCCGAGGGCATCGGCGCGCTGTTGAGCGGCATTGGCGTGGGCATCAGCCGATATCGCACCGATAAGGCGCAGAAGGCCGGCACTGACGCCGCCTCGACGCTCTACAACTCGATCCTCGGCACGCCCGCACGATCGACGACGAGCGCACCCAGCGCCACGCCTGGCGCCATGGGCAGCAACATGCCGAAGGTCGACAGCAAGGGGAACATGCCCGTTGCCACTGTTGGCAATGACGAGATCCGGAGCGGCATCATCTCTTCGGCCAATGCGCTCGGCATCGATCCTGTCGACCTGGCGACGGCCATCTCTTACGAGACCGCAGGCACCTTCGATCCGACGAAGCGCGGCCCGACCACCCAGCACGGCCAGCACCGCGGCCTTATCCAGTTCGGTGAGACACAGGCTGTTGAGAATGGCGTCGACTGGAACAACCCCGTCGGTTCGCAACTCGGCGAGAACGGTGCCGTCGTCAGCTACCTGCGCAAGGCCGGCGTGAAGCCCGGAATGGGCATGATGGACATTTATTCGGCCATCAATGCGGGCACCGTCGGTCGTTACGGCGCTTCGGACGCCAACAACGGCGGTGCGCCCGGTACAGTGGCCGACAAGGTCAACACCCAGATGGCAGGGCATCGCGAAAAGGCGCTTGCGCTGATCGGACAGGGCGGTGGCGCCTCTGTCGGGGAGCCGATGGCCTATTATGACGACAGGGGCATGTCTGTCGAAGCCCGTCAGCCGGTGTTCTCTCCGGATGCCCAGACGCGGCCTGCCGGCGATGCTCGATCGATGGTTGACGCCACCGCACCGCGCAACGCGGCAGAGGCGGTGACGGCGATGGCTGGCGGCAACATGCCGGCGACGAGCCCGTTTGTGTCTCCCTTCGTCGATCCCCGTTTGCAGTCGGCCGCTGCTGCCGACCAGGCCGGGGCGTCTCTTTCCGACGAAGTGGCGGCTTTCGAGCAAACGCCCGAGTACGCAGCTCGCTTCCCCGGTCGCAACGTCAGCCCATCTTTCCCGGGGAAGGAAGCCGACGACATGGCCGTTGCAGCGTTACCGCAGGCGGTGAGCGTCGGCGCGAACCCAGTACCTCCGAATTCTCAGCCTCTCGCCAATACGCAGATCCCGGCAGAGTTTGCGGGATCAAGGCAGCTTGCAAGCGCTGAAGGCGGCATCATGAACGCTCTCAACGCCGGAACGCCAGCGACGCCGCAGCAGATCGCGCAGGCTCACGCGGCGGGTCAGCAGCAGCCGGCGCAAGTTGCTCAGTCGGCGAGCGGCGTCGATCCGCGGCTTTATCAGATCCTGACGAACGACTTCGCGACCCCGGAAATGAAGGCTGTCGCCCGGATGATGCTTGAACAGCAGATGCAGGTCAGCGACCCGGTGCGCCAGCTTGAAATGCGGAAGCTTCAGCGTGAACTGGACGCACCGCGCAAGCGCGAAACCTCTGTCGTCAACGGCCGGCTCGTCGACAATCAGACAGGCCAAGTTATTGCCGAGTACCCGGACGATGTGAAGCCGACGGCGGATCGGCAAAACTATGAGTATTATCGCAATTTCGAGGTCCAGAACGGCCGCACGCCGCTCGGACCGCTCGAATGGGAACAGGCGCAACGCAAGGCCGGCGCTAACACCACGACAAACATCGTCGGCGGCGAGAGCGACAAGTTCTATGAGAACTTGGACAAGAAGAACGCCGAAACCTTCGCCGCTCTTTCCGATGCCGGTATGCAGGCTCGGGCACGTCTGGGGCAGATCAATCGGCTGGAAGGACTGTTCTCCAACGTGCCGCAGGGCATCGAAGGTGGCTTCAAGAAGCTTGCCGGTGATTGGGGTGTCGCGATCGGGGAGGGCACGAGCGATATTCAGGCCGCATCTGCACTTCTCGAGAAGATGGTTCCCGAACAGCGTGCTCCAGGCTCTGGCCCCATGTCCGATGCAGATATCCGGATGTTCCGGGCATCTCTGCCGCGGGTCATCAACCAGCCCGGTGGCAACGAGCTGATTTTCCAAACCATGCGCGGCATCGCCGAGTATGAGCAACAGATGGGTGTCATTGCTGATGCTGTTGCCGATCGGGAAATCACGCCGGCTGAGGGCCGCAAGAAAATCCGCGAGCTTCAGAACCCGCTCGAAAACTACAAAATCCCGGAAGGTCCAACCCCGAACGAGGGGAACAAGACTAGGACCGGCGTCAAATGGGGCTACGAAGAATAATGGGCACGCTCACGGTAAATGGCGTCAAGGTTCAGGTGGACGACAGCTTCAAGACGCTGTCGCCTGAGGATCAGGAGGCCACAGTCAACGAAATCGCGGTGCAACTGGCTGCCGGCGGCAAGGGGGATGCTCCCGCGCGCTCCGGTGGTGTTGATGGCGCAGTCCGGACGGTTGCGCGGGGCACGCTCGGCATCGGCTCCTACCTCGACGAGCTCGACGCCGCCACGAATGCGACCTTCGCCCCGCTGGTCGACCAGTTCTTGCCGGATAGCTACGAGAAACTGCCCGGAAAGACATGGGGCGAACGCTACGACCAGGCGCTCGACATTCAGCGCAGGAAAGACGACGAGTACGACGCGGATCATCCGAAGCTTTCGACCGGTCTTCAGATCGCGGGTGGCGTTGGCTCAGGCGGTGCCCTGCTTCGGGCGGCTCCGGTGATCGGGAACTACGCACTTGGCAATACGGGTGCGTCTGTCGGGTCCCGCCTCGTCTCCGCTGGCGTCGCTGGCGGCGGGACGGGCGCAGTGCAGGGCTTCGGCGCCGGGGAAGGTGGGGCAGCAGAGAGGGCTAAGCAGGCCGCCTTTGAAACGGGCGTTGGTGCTACAACCGGCGTTGTCATGATGCCGGTCGCTGCCGGCGCCAATAAGCTTGCGTCCAAGGTTGCCCGAATGATCTTCGGTGAAAGCAATGACGCGCTTTCGACCGTCACCGATCAGGCGCGGCGTTATATCGTCGACGAGTTGTCCGATCCGGCGAAGGTCGCCCGGTACCGAGATTCCCTCGAAGAGCTTGGCCCTGATGCCATGCTGGCCGACGTCTCACCGGAATGGCTGGGCGTCGCCCGCGGCGCAGCGGCTCGACCGGGCACGCGCGGTCTTATCGTGGATCCGCTCAACGAGCGAAGCGGTCTCGCGAACACGCGGCTGCGCACCGACGTCGCCGATAATCTGGGCCCCGATCCGGTGCCGTCGCGTGTCGATCGCTCGCTTGCCGCCGACCAGGATCAGGTCAGGCAAGGCTATCGACCGGTTATGGCGGAAAGATCGAGCTACGATTTCACGCCGATCACCGACGCTCTCGATGACGAAATCCAGCGCCTGCGCGGCCCAGCGCAGCGCGAGTTGCGGAATGTCCGGCAGATGCTGAACGTCAACGGTCAGGATCTCGTCACGACTGATCCCGCCATCGCGTTCGAAACCCGCCAAGCGATCGACGGCATTCTCAAAACAGAGCAGAACCCTAAGGTCATCTCCGCTCTGACTGAGGCGCGACAGATGATCGACGACGGACTCCGCGCGTCGGTGCCGCGGATCAAGGAAGTCGATGCGCCGTTTGCGGAACTAGCACGCCAGCGCGAGGCCCTGGGCGAGGGCCGCTCGATCCTGAACAACGGCGCCACCGCAATGCGCCCGTCGGAACTTGACGACCTGCTTCGCCAGGGCGCGTTGCCTCAGGGTGAGATGGTCGGCCCGTCGGGTGTGCCGCTTCGCATGCAGCAAAGCTCGCTGGGAGAGGTTTACCGGGCGATCGGCACGGAAGCCAACGACCTGAACGC